>JBDRDQ010000035.1:0-5391 GCA_043820695.1 Gemmatimonadota bacterium
TCGCCATTTCGCATGGCCTCGGAGGTCAGGGGGCAGGGCCTCCAGAGCCAGGGCGGTCCGGACTCGTTCCCGTGCCGCGCCGGCCTTGATGCCGATGCGCCACGCCAACCACTCGGCCGTGGATGAAAACCCCGAGTCCTCCCAGCCCCTCCTCCTATCGAACTCGGCCAAGAGCTTCATGGCGTGATAGTGCATGGCATCGGCTTGCATGTAGGCTTGGGCGCATCGCTCTCCTAGAAGAAAGAGTTCGTCCTCGGGATCGGTGAGGGGGTCGGCGGTGTCGGCGGCCTCCGGACGGGTGTCGGCGGCCTCCGGACGGGTGTCGGCGTCCTCGAAGTGGGCGACTGGCCTTTCGTACCAGCGATCATCCACGGCAGCCTCCCGAACCAGCCTCGGCCACCGGGGTGGGGCGCCGCGTTCAGCGTAGATCCCCCTCGGAGCATCGATCCTCCTCCGAGTGTAAAAGACTTCCTCAGGGTCCATCTCCGGCCCCGCGTGCGTCGCCCCCACAGCATACATCTCTGCCACAGCGTACATCATCTTCCCCCCTCCCAAAACCAGGACAGACAATACCTTACAGTAAATATAAGGGGGTGTTTTCCGGCTTCTCTCCTGGCCGCCTGCCTTACGAGGACGGGGGTCCGGGAGACGAAATAAGGGTTGTGGCCGCGAGGTGCCTCAGAAAGCCGGCAACGCAGGCTGGCGGGACGTCAGCAGGGGGTCCCGGCCTCCCAGAAATCCGCCGCTCAAAATCTGTCAATGCCTAAATGGGACGCTCGCATGTACGGATGGGCACCACGGAACGGATGGGCGGGTGGGGATGCCCGGATGGGCGAGAGGGGTAAAGACCGCCGACCTGGGCGCTCATGGGTCCCCGAGAACTTCTCCTTCTTCCCCTTTGGCCCCGGATAAATGGGGAAACTCCTCCCTTCTTTCCGATTGCTGCTGCCCACCTCCCCCTCTACCTTCCAGTATCTCCCCAGGGTTCTATCTCATAGGAGGTGGTGCGTATGCTCGGTCCCCCCCGTGACGAGCTGGAAGCCCGCGTCGCTCGATTGGAACGGCTACTGAACCGGGTCCTGGCCCTGCTACAAGAGATCCAGGCGGGCTCGGAGGCGGAGGTGAAAGCGGCTGGGGAGGAGACGCCTTGGGAGCTTCTCCAGGCTGAGAAGATGGCCGCCATCGAGGAAGGGAAGGGAAGGGTCCCGGAGGCCAGCTTATCCAGCGAAATGCCGGCCCCGGCGGCTATCCCCCCCGCCGGTTCGGTAAGGAAGTTCGGCAGGGGCCTGGGGTTCCTGGCCGACTCTGGGATCCTGGCCCCAGGTGGAACCTTCCTGAGCCGGGTGGGCATTGGCCTCCTTCTGCTCAGCGTGGCCTTTTTCTTCAAGTATTCCATTGATCAGGGGTGGCTCACCGAGTGGGTGCGCCTCGCCTTCGGGGTGGTGGCCGGCATCACTCTCGTCCTCCTGGGATTCAAGGGGGCTAGCAAGGGGGAGCCCCTGGGCACGGCGTTGGCCGGCGGTGGGATCGCCACCTTCTTCATCACGGGATTCGTTGGCCATCAATGGTTCGAGCTGGTGTCCTACCCGGTGGCTTTCGGTTTTCTGGTCGCGGTGTCGGGGTTGGGCATCTTCCTTGCCCTTAGGAGTGGCCTTCAGGCTCTGGCCATAGTTGGACTCATTGGCGCCCTGGCCACCCCCCTTCTGCTGACGGCTCCGAGGATCGAGGTCGTCGGACTGTCTCTTTATGTGTCCCTCATCGTCGCATCCGTGGCGGCCATTTACATGGCAAGAGCTTGGCGGGCCCTTCTTCTCATGGCCGTGGTCACTGCCTGGCTGGTATTCTCCTTGGCAGTGGGGCAAGTCGCCGGTTTAACCCGGGATTCGGTTTGGGTTGTTCAGGGTGGAATTGCCTTCATTGCCTCGGTCTTCTGGCTGGTTCCCCTCCTCCGGGCGGGATTGAGGGCCCAAGACCCGAGGCGGTGGCTCCTGCCGGAGAGCATCCGGCCGGAGAGCATCCGACCGGAGAGCACCCAGGCGCCCTCGAGCACCCAGGCGCCCTCGAGCACCCACGCGCCCTGGAGCGCCTACGCGCCCTCGAGCGCCTACGCGCCCTGGAGCGCCCACCTCGATGCTCTCTCCCTCCTCATGCCTGTGGTAGGGATAATGTTCTCGGCCTGGCTTTGGGAGCTGAACCGTCCGCAACTAGGATGGGCGTTCCTCGGCACGGCCCTCCTGGCCCTGGGGGTGGGATGGTGGATCTCTCGAACCCGGGATCCGGAGGACTCCGCCAGCACCCAATGGTTCGTGGCGATCCTCCTTTCCACGGTGGGGCTGGGGCTCGTTCTCACCGGGGACATCCTTTATCTCGCCTTCATCGCCGAGGCGGTGGCTCTACTCACCCTTGGCTCCCGGAAAGGGAGCTTGGCACTCCTTGGGTTGGGTGGGGTGGTGGAGGTCGTCGTGGCGGGCCTCTTCCTCTTTCGGTTGGGGTTCGGCGGGACCCTGCTGGAGAGTGACCTCTCCTCCGTTTTTGATCTGGCAGCCATCGGTGGAGCCGTTGTCATCGGAGCCCAGCTCACGAACCCGGATGGCCGGCGGGGGTTCTTCATCGGTGCCTATCTGGCTTTTCTGGCCCTCACTGCCCGGGAGTTGAGCGAACACCAGTCTATCTTGTACCTGACCTTCGTGTTGGCTGCGGTCGTGACGCAGACGGTCGCGATCTCCCGGAAGAACTCCCTCCTTTCGGCCCTTGGACATGTACCGGCCATCGTGGTTCTGAGCCTCTTCTTGAGCCGGTTGGACGCTACCCACAGCCTTTGGGCCGGCGATCTGACCTCTCTGGTCGATCTCGCTGCCCTTGGAGGGGCTGCATATGTCGGTACTCTCCTGAAAGGCCGACAGGGGCGGCAACTCTACCTTTTCGGTGCCTACGTCGGACTTCTGGCCTGGACTGGAAAAGAGCTTTACCCCTTTGAACAGGGGCAAGCCCTCATGAGCCTGGCCTTCGGGGTGGAGGGGACGGTGTTGCTCGTGGCCGGGCTCCTGACTGGTAGGGCCATCCTTCAGCAGGTCGGCATGGCGACGCTCCTTCTCGTTGTGGTGAAGGTGCTGCTGGTGGATCTCGCCGCGGTGGAGCCGATCTGGCGTGTTCTTCTCCTATTCCTCTTCGCGGTGTTGTTCCTGGCCCTCAGCAAATTCGTTCAGGGCAGGCGGAGGTTGCGAAATGATGCTCCGGAAGTGGGTGCGAGAGAGCGAGCCGATTCTGGACTGGAAGAGGCTTGACCGGGGAACGGTTCTCCTGCGGAACGGTTCTCCTGCGGAACGGTTCTCCTGGCATTCGGCCATGGAGGCCCATATCTTGCCGAAAGTGAGGACGGCGGAGCGTTGGATGGGAAGTGGAAGGGTGAAATGGTCCGTTACGCTCGCTCTTCGCTCGGCAAACCTAAAACGACACCTTTGGCGTTGCTTTCGATAGTCTTGGGGTAAACCCCCCAAGCTGGGATGTGTCCTGGGAAAGCTTCGCCCTAAGGCGGAAAATCGTTGAGCCCCTGCCGCCGAGAGGAGAATTCAATGCCTGATCCTGGCTCCTTCCCCCTGGCCGACGTATTGAGCTCCTTCAGTTCGGTGATTGTGCTTCTCCTGGTGGCGGCCCTGTTCCTCGTGTTTTGGCAGGTGGCCATCCTCTTGGGGGCGCTGATCGCCAACCTGTGGCGCCGAGAGGCTCCCAAGGACGCTGGTCACCTCGAAGTCGGATGAGGGATCGATCCGGCCGCACTACTTACTCGGTCCCGGATTCCTGGCCCGCCAATTTGCCTCGGTACGTCCCGCCGAAGCTGTAAAGCGCCCCTCCGGCCTTTCTCGGCCATGCTGGAAGCCTCATACTTGGCCTCGGGTCCAAACAGGCATCAGGGGGTTTCCGTAATGAACCAAAGAAAGACATGGGTATTTTTCGCCGGCATCCTTCTCGCCGCTGGCCTGGTGGTTCTTATGGCCTGGGTGAACCGGGACCGCCTGAACCCGGTAGTGGCCGGTGGTCCGGCTCCGGACTTTGCGACCTACGACCTTCAAGGGAATTCTCAATCCCTGGAAGACTACCGGGGAAGAGTCGTCCTCCTGAACATTTGGGCGACCTGGTGCACTCCCTGCAAGGAGGAGATGCCCTCCATGCAGCGCCTTTACGAGGAGATCCGGAATGAGGATTTCCGGGTTCTGGCTGTGAGCATCGACCGGGCACCGTCGGACTATGATCCAAAGAACCCTTTGGATGGGAAACTCCGGGCCTTCGCCGATTCGCTGGGCCTTACCTTCACCATCCTCCACGACCCGTCCGGAGAGATCACTACGACCTACCAGACCACTGGGGTGCCGGAGTCCTTTGTGCTGGACAGGGTTGGAATCATCTACAAGAAGATTTCCGGACCCATGGCCTGGGACGCGCCCCCAAACGTCGAGCTAATCCGGAGGCTGCTGGATGGGGGGAACTGAGCCGGTTATCGTCCCGCTCAGCCCGCTCAGTGACCGCTCTTCTCTCCCGCTTCGATTCGGACGGAAAGGCGGTTCTGGGGCGAAGGCAGTGGACAGGTAGCAAAGGCTGTGTATACGCAGGGCGGGTTGTGCGCTTTGTTGAAATCGATGAAGAGGCGCCCATTTTCGTCCGGCGCGTCTACGGTAAGGAAACGCCCCCCGCCATAGGTCTCCAGCCCGTTGGTCTCGTCTCCGAACACGATGGAGAAGGAACGCCCTTCCGGATTCCCGGTTACGTCCAAGCGGAGCCTCTCTCCCCCCACTCGAAACACGACGGCCCCCGGTGACGGTTGCGGGGAGATCTGCCCGAGTACATTCGGCACCTCGATCATTCGAGGCGGGTCATAGCGGTCGAAACGGGCCGGGATCCGCCAGTCGAGACTCACCGGGAAGATCTCGATCCCTTCGAACGCTTCGATGGCCGCGTTGGCCGTATCCCTGAGGCGAATGCCGATGAGCTCCTGGCGCTGGATCACCTCCCAGCGGAGGGAGGCCAGGTGGGCGGTGGCCGGGCGCCCACCTTCGCTGGAGAATAGCTCCAGGCTCGTAACCGGTTCACCTTCATGCGTTACCTGAACACCCGGCTCCACCTCCATTCGGACCGCACCATCTTCCATAAAGAACGAGCCGACCGTGCCCGGAACCCCAGGGAGGGCAGGGAAGACCACGGCGTTGGTCGAATCGGATCCGAAACTGTTCTCTCCAGGCTCCAACCAGTCCAGGCCGATGACGGATAGCCAACCGTCCGGTTGCCTGAGCTCCTCCAAACGCCTGGCCTGCCAAGTCTGGATTTCGGATCTATGGACCTCCGGGTCCATCTGGGGGAGATCGGGCTCGCAGCCAATCGAGGCTAAGGAAGCCGTCC
>JBDRDQ010000036.1:0-6194 GCA_043820695.1 Gemmatimonadota bacterium
CTCAACTGCTCCACCGGCCCGGAGCACATGCGGGAGCCGGTCCGGTACCTGAGCGAAAACACCCCCCTCCCCATCAGCGTGGTGCCCAACGCCGGCATCCCCTACAACGAGGGCGGAACCGCGGTCTACCCCCTCAGCCCGGAGGCGCTGGCCGAGGCCCACCACGAGTTCGTCACCGGTTTCGGCGTCTCCGTGGTCGGCGGGTGTTGCGGCACCTCCCCCGACCACATTCGCGCCGTCGTGGAGCGAGTCTGGGGATTGCCGGCCGCGCGGCGAACGCCGCCGGCCCCCGGGCGGACGCCGGCCCAGGTTCCTCGCTGCGCCAGTGCCATCACCGCCACCGACCTGGCGCAGACCCCCGCGCCCACCCTCATCGGCGAGCGGGTCAACACGCAGGGGTCGCGGAAGGTGAAGGAGCTCCTCCTGGCCGACGACTACGAGGGCGTGGCCCAGATCGCCCGGGCCCAGGTGGAGGGCGGCGCCCACTTCCTGGACGTCTGCGTGGCGCTGACCGAGCGCGCCGACGAGGCCCATCAGATGAGGACGCTGGTGAAGCTCCTGGCCGAGTCGGTGGCCGCCCCACTGGTGGTGGACAGCACCGAGCCCGAGGTCATTCGGGCGGCGCTGGAGCAGTTCCCGGGGCGGGCGGTGGTGAACTCCATCAATCTGGAGGACGGCACCGAGCGCCTCGGGCGGGTCCTCCCCTCGGTCGCGGAGCACGGCGCGGTGGTGGTGGCGCTCACCATCGACGAAGAGGGCATGGCTCGCACCGCCGACCGGAAACTCGAGATCGCCCGGAGAATCCACGACATCTGCGTGGGAGAGTACGGCCTGGACCCCTCCGACCTCATCTTCGACGCCCTCACCTTCACGCTGGCCACCGGTGACGCCGAGTACCGGGCCTCCGCAGTGGAGACCCTGGAGGCCGTGCGCCGCATCAAGGCGTCGCTGCCAGGGGTCCTCACCAGCCTGGGCGTGTCGAACGTCTCATTCGGCCTGCAACCCCACGCCCGGGCGGTGCTGAACTCGGTGTTCCTCCACCACTCGGTAGAGGCCGGTCTGGACATGGCCATCGTGAATCCGCTCCACATCACGCCCTATTCGGAAATCGACGAGGAACAGCGCGCGCTCGCCGACGATCTGATCCTGGATCGCCGGCAGGACGCCCTGGCCCGATTCATCGACTTCTTCCAGGAGCACTCGGTGGCGGCGGCGGTGCTGGTCGATCCCACTGGGGGCATGGCACCCTCAGAGGCCATCCACTGGATGATCCTCCACCGAAAGAGGGAGGGGATCGAGGCGCTGGTGGACGAGGCTGTTGCCGAGCGGGGCGGTGGCGATCGGGGGGCCGTCGAGACGCTGAACCTGGTGCTGTTGCCGGCCATGAAAGAGGTGGGAGACCGGTTCGGGTCCGGCGAGCTGATTCTCCCCTTCGTGCTTCAGTCGGCGGAGGTGATGAAGCGGGCCGTGGTCCGGCTGGAAGAGTACCTGGAGCGGGTGGACGGGGAGTCGAAGGGGACCATCGTGCTGGCCACGGTGTTCGGCGACGTCCACGACATCGGGAAGAAGCTGGTTCACACCATTCTTTCCAACAACGGCTACACCGTCCACGATCTGGGCAAACAGGTGCCCGTGAACACCATCATCGAGAAGGCGCAGGAGGTGGGCGCTGACGCCATCGGGCTCTCGGCCCTGCTGGTGTCCACCTCCCGGCAGATGCCGCTCTGCGTTAAGGAGCTGCACCACCGGGGGCTCGACGTTCCGGTGCTGGTGGGGGGGGCGGCCATCAATCCGACCTTCGTGCGCCGGGCCTCATTCGTGGACGACGACGCCCTCTACGCCCCGGGGGTCTATTACTGCAAAGACGCCTTCGAGGGGCTCGCGGCCATGGACGCGTTGGCCGACGCCGGGACCCGGCATGAGTTCATGCAGGCGCGGGCCCGGGAGGTGAGGGAGGGCACCGTGAAGAGGGCGGCTCTCGAGGAGAAGGCGCGGGCCGCGCGAGCCGAAGGCACCGCTGGGACTCCCGCCCTGCTCTCATCCTCCAGGGCCCCGGCTCGGGACATCTCCCTCCCCTCCCCCCGGTTCTGGGGGGCGAAGGTCCTGGAGCGGATTCCGGTGGAGGAGTTGGTGCCCCTCATCGATCTCAACACCCTCTACCGCTTGCACTGGGGAGCTAAGAACGCCGGGGGCGAGGAGTTCGCCCGCCTCATCCGCCAGGAGTACGAGCCCCGCCTGGAGCGATACACCAGGGAAGCACTGGCCAATCCCGCCCTTCGGGTGAGGGCCGCCTGCGGAATCTTCCCCGCCGCCGCCCAGGGCGACGCCCTGCTGGTCTTCGATCCGGACGACCGGGGGTCCGAGCTGGCCCGCTTCGAGTTCCCCCGCCAGGAACACCGCGAACGCCTTTGCCTTGCGGACTATTTCCGGCCGGTCACCGGCGCCCGGCCCGCCACCAACGTCCAACCCGCCCCGAACGCCCCCGGCACCTCCGACCCCACCGCACCCAGAGACGTGGTGGCGTTTCAGATCGTGACCGTAGGCGACGAGATCCTCTCCCGTACCGATGGGCTGATGGAGGAGGGAGAGTATTCCGAAGGCTTCTTTTTGCACGGGTTCGGGGTGCGGCTGGCCGAGGCCGCCGCGGAGTACGTGCACCGGGTGCTCCGGCGAGATCTGGGTCTCGATCCAGACCGGGGCCTGAGGTACTCCTGGGGTTACGGCGCCTGTCCGGACCCGCTTCAGCACCGCGAGCTGTTTCGCCTGCTCCCCGCCCGGGAGCGTTTGGGGCTGGAGCTGACCGAGGCGGGGGTGCTGGTGCCCGAGCTCTCCACCGCCGCCCTGGTGGTTCATCACCCCGAGGCCAGGTACTTCTCCCCATGAGCCCACGCGACGCCCGCTTCCGGGAGATGATGGATGATCCCCGCCCCCACCTCTTCGACGGAGGGATGGGTACGGAGCTCTACAGCCGGGGGGTGTTCATCCACCGCTCCTTCGACGAAGCGAACCTGAGCCGCCCCGAGCTGGTGGCGCAGATCCACACCGAGTACGTGAAGGCCGGAGCCGAGATCATCCTCACCAACACCTTCGGAGCGAACCGACCGGTACTGAAGGGGTTCGGCTTTGGAGAGCAGGTCGGGGAAATCAACCGGCGGGGAGCGGCCCTCGCTCTCCAAGCCGCCGGGGAGCAGGCGCTTGTGGCCGGCTCCATAGGCCCGCTGGGCATCCGCATCGAGCCCTTCGGTCCCACATCCGGGGAAGAGGCCCGGGCCTTATTCACCGAACAGGCCGAGGCGCTGGCATCGGGCGGCGTTGATCTGATCCTCCTCGAGACCTTCGGAGCGCTCGATGAGATCCTGGAGGCCATCCGGGGGGTGCGGGAGGCATGCGATCTCCCCCTGGTGGCGCAGATGACCGTGGGGCTCGATCTGCGCACCCAGTACGGAACGGCCCTCGAGCTTTCCATTCCCCTCCTGGAGAAGGCCGGCGCCGACGTGGTGGGGCTCAACTGCAGCGTGGGGCCCCAGGTGCTTCTGGACGCCGTGGAGAAACTGGTATCGCTCACAAGCTGCCCCATCTCGATCCAGCCCAACGCAGGGCTGCCGAAGGAGGTGGACGGCCGAACCCTCTACATGGCGTCGCCCGAGTACATGGCGGAGTACGCCCGCCGGTTGGTCCTCAAGGGCGCCAAGTTCGTGGGGGGATGCTGTGGGACGACCCCGGCTCATATCGCCGAGATGGCCAACTCCGTCAGGTCGGTGTCGCCGGCCAGGCCCCAGATCCGGGTCACCACGCCCCGACCTCCCCAGGCGCCGGATATCTCCGTGGTGCCCCTGGCGGAACGCTCAAACTGGGGACGGAAGCTCGCCGCCGGGCAGCTCCTGACCTCCGTCGAAATCGTTCCTCCCCGGGGGATCGAACCCTCAGTGATGCTCGGCAGCGTCATGCGGCTGAAGGCTGCGGGCGTGGACGCGGTGAACGTTCCCGACGGCCCCCGCGCCCAACTCAGGATGGGAGCCCTCTCCACGTCAGTGCTCATCGAGCAGCAGGTGGGCATGGAGGCGGTGATGCATTACACCTGCAGAGATCGGAACCTCCTGGGCATGCTCTCCGACCTGCTGGGGGCCCAGGCGCTGGGACTCCGGAATCTCCTGCTCATCACCGGGGACCCTCCCAAGATGGGAACCCTCCCCAACGCCACGGCGGTATTCGACATCGACTCCGTGGGCCTCACCAACCTGGTGCAGCGTCTGAACCACGGGGTGGATCTGGGCGGTAACCCCATTGGGAAGCCCACCTCTTTTGTGATCGGGGTGGGGGTGAATCCGTCGGCGGCCAACCTGAAGAAGGAGCTGGACCACTTCTTCTGGAAGGTGGACGCGGGGGCGGAGTACGCCGTCACCCAACCGATTTTCGACACGGCCCAGCTCTGGAGGTTCCTGGAGGAGCTGGAGAAGCGGGATCTCAGGATCCCCATCGTGGCGGGGATCTGGCCCCTGGTCTCGGTCCGAAACGCCGAATTCCTGGCCAACGAGATTCCGGAAATAGACGTTCCGGCCGCGACGGTGGAACGCATGCGCGCCGCCAGCGAACGCGGGAAAGAGCATGCGGTGAGGGAGGGGATCGCCATCGCCCGTGAGGTGTGGGCGGAGGTGGGATCCGAGCTACAGGGCATCCAGGTGAACGCCCCCTTCGGAAGGGTGGAGCTGGCGCTTGATGTGATCAGCGGAATCCCGGGAATTCTGGCCCCCGAGGCGGCCTGTTCCGATCCGCCCTCAGCCTCAAGACCCAAACCATAGCGAGGCACACTTGGACACCAGACTCTTCACCTCCGAATCCGTCACGGAAGGCCATCCCGACAAGGTCGCCGACCAGATCTCCGACGCCCTCCTGGATGCCTTTCTGGTTCAGGATCCTGCATCCAGGGTGGCGTGCGAGACCCTGGTGACCACCGGCATGGCCCTCGTCTCCGGCGAGGTCACCACGGAGTGCTTCGTGGACGTCCCCGGCCTAGTCCGGGAGACTCTCCTCTCCATCGGGTATAACCACTCCGATCTTGGCATAGACGGCCACACCTGTGCGGTGCTTACCACGCTCGGCCAGCAGTCTCCCGACATCGCCCGGGGCGTGGACACCGGCGGGGCCGGAGACCAGGGGATGATGTTCGGCTACGCCTCCGACGAAACCGACGCCCTCATGCCGGCGCCGATTTATTTTGCCCACCGCCTTGCCCGCCGCCTCTCGCAGGTGCGAAAGAACGGTGAGCTTCCCTGGCTCCGCCCCGACGGAAAGAGCCAGGTGACGGTGGAGTACGAAGATCACCGGCCGGCTCGCATCGACACCGTGGTGATCGGCGCCCAACACGATCCCGATATTTCCCATGACTCCATAGTTGACGCGGTGGTGGAGCATGTGATCGGACCCTGCCTTCCTCCCGAGCTGTACGACCCCGAGAACTGCACCTTCCACGTGAACCCCACGGGGCGCTTCGTCATCGGGGGGCCCCATGGCGACGCAGGCCTCACCGGAAGGAAGATCATCGTGGACACCTACGGCGGTATAGGTCGTCACGGAGGGGGGGCCTTTTCCGGCAAAGACTCCACCAAGGTAGACCGCTCCGGCGCTTATGCCGCCCGCTGGGCGGCCAAGACCGTGGTCGCAGCGGGGCTGGCCCGGCGATGCGAGATCCAGCTGGCCTACGCCATCGGGGTGGCGGAGCCCGTCTCCATCAACATTGACACCTTCGGCACCGACCAACTTCCCGACAAGGCCATTTCCAAGGCCGTGAAGGAGGTCTTCGACTTCCGCCCCCGGGCCATCATCGAAGCGCTCTCCCTAAGGGATCCCATCTTTCTGGCTACGGCAGCCTACGGCCACTTCGGCCGGGAGCCAGAGGAGTTCAGCCTCGATAACGGGAAGACGGTGCGGTTGTTTCCGTGGGAAGGGATGGATCGGGCGGAGGAGCTGAGGGGGGCGGCGGGGGGGGTAGGGGTCGGCGCCGAAGATTCGGCCGGCGCATTCAGGGAGCTGTTGGTCTCTTTGCGGAGACCCAGAAACCCCCGGTTCATTTCGGAGCGGAGTCCCTCCGTGCTCCGGGTCGGGACCATGCCTGGTTGGCCCGATCTGCCCGCCTAGAAACTCAGCCGCACGGAGGCAGCCAAACGTCCGTAATCCGGCGCAACGCGCCAGGAGAG
>JBDRDQ010000037.1:0-2204 GCA_043820695.1 Gemmatimonadota bacterium
ACCCCGGAAGCCCGAACGCAGGGTTGGTGAGTGCCCCAATAAACTCATTCCCGCTCGCAAACCGATCCGCCGGAGTCTTCGCCACGGCACACAGCACCGCCGCGTCCACATTGCTCGGCACCGAGTGGCGGACTTTGGATACCGGCTGAGGCTCAGCCGACACCACCTTGGCGATGATCGCTTGCACGGTCTTCCCAGAATGAGGGGGTTCACCTACTAGCATCTCGTATAGAACCGCTCCCAACGAATACAAATCACTCCGGGCATCAAGCTCTCGCTCACCCGTCGCTTGCTCAGGACTCATGTACTCCGGGGTACCAAGCGATAAGCCGGTCTCAGTGAGGCGAAATCCACCAGCGGCACTTACCGCCAACGCGATCCCAAAGTCAGCTACCAGCGGCTTGCCGCGAGAGAGAAGGATGTTCGCGGGTTTGATATCTCGGTGGATCACGCCCTGGTCGTGGGCCGCCTGCAGGGCCTCGGCCACCTCCGTCGCTATGCGGACAGCCTCTTTCACGGGGAGTTGTTTCTCGCGGTCCATCTTCTCGCGGAGAGATTCGCCCTCAACGAAGGGCATGACGTAGAAGAGGAGACCGTCAGCTTCTCCGGAATCAAAGAGGGGTAGGATGTTGGGGTGCTGAAGGTTGGCGGTGGTCTCGATCTCGGCTAGGAATCGTTCTGGGCCGACGACGGCTGAGAGCTCAGGATGGAGAACTTTCAGCGCAACCTTGCGATGGTGCTTCAGGTCCTCCGCTAAGTAAACCGTCGCCATGCCACCGCTTCCGATTTCCCCCTCGATTCGATAGCGGTCAACCAGAGCCGCGGTCAGGCGATCTGCGGTGTCTTCTGCGGAAGCCATTGGATCGGACTCGGAAAAGGAACAGTGCTCGGTTCACTCAGTCAGCCACTCGCATAATGTGAATGCAGTTAGGGCGTGGGCAAGGAGAGCCGGGGGAGAGAGGGTAACTGGGAATCCTTTGAGGTTGCGCGATTAGGCCTATCCCATAACGACCCATTCGGTTCCCGAAGGGAGCCGCCCTCTGGACCGCGTTTCAGCTGAAAGAAGCGACCAGGCAATGCCGGTCAGAGGGGAGGTCTGGAATGTAGGCTGAAACTTTGATGTGTCACCCAGTGGGTGCGATCCCCATCCAGCCAAAGCGTAGCCGGCAGGCTGGTAGCCAGACTTGCAGCCACACTCGTGAGGGGGTGGTTGAAGCGTAGTCAGGCGAAGGAGTGGGCCATGTGTGTCAGCCCCGAAATGAAACAAGATCCCGGTGCTCAAGGGGTTTTCTGCCCGGAAAGCAGCACTTCTGGAGGCGTTAGGGCGAGCCGAAGGGAGACCGGCGGGGTGGGTGGCAGATGGCACGCTTCAATAGGGTGGCCCGGTAACCTGGGAGGCCCCTGACTGTCTCGATGGTGGATCCGGGTGACGGAGAACCGGTGACCCTCTCCGACGCGTCGTCGGCAGCAAGCAGATCGACGACCGGCACCGAGACGGAAACGACGAGGTGCATAGAAAGAACGCTTGCCCAACGGGTAAGGCACGACCGAGGGCAGACCGGAGGCGTGCCGAAGCAGCAGGGGAGTCGGAGGGTCGCATACGAGCGATGAAGGTGGGGAACGGGCTTGGCACCCGGACCCAGCGGAGCGAAGGCGGCCCGTGTTGAGAGAGAACTTCAGGAGGGAACCATGACCTCACGCTCAGACGGAGGGTCCTTCATGTCCCCGGGACTTCTGAAGGTAGCGGAGAGAGCGAAACGAGACCCGGACGCTCGATTCAACTCATTGGTGCACCTCGTAGACGAGGCGGCGCTGGGACGGGCCTTCAACCGGATCCGCAAGGATGCGGCTGTGGGGGTCGATGGCATCACGAAGGAGCAGTACGGGCAGGAACTGGAAGAACATCTCAGGGAACTGCACGAACGGTTGAAGTCGATGCGGTACCGGCATCAACCGATCCGACGGGTGCATATCCCGAAGGCAAATGGCAAGAAGCGGCCGATCGGCATTTCCAGTTTGGAAGACAAGGTCGTACAGGGTGCGTTACGCGAGGTCCTGGAGGCAGTTTACGAACAGGACTTCCTGGAATGCTCGTACGGATTCCGGCCCAAGCGCAGTGCACACGATGCGCTTCGAGCTGTGGACCAGATGGTGTCCCGAGAAGGAATTGATGTGATTCTGGAGGCCGACATCCAGGCATTCTT
>JBDRDQ010000038.1:0-2673 GCA_043820695.1 Gemmatimonadota bacterium
GATACCTTACAGGAATGGCAGGAAGAGGCTGAGCTAGAAGGCTATTCCCATTGTTACGAAGAGAGGAGATGTCACGGTCCGGCCCTGCCTGTCACAGAGGAGCACTATGAGTGCCCAGCATAGAGATTGGAAAGGAAAGAGCGCAGACGGCGTAGTATTGCAGCAGAAATGTCCGGTTTGATTGATTTAGAAATGTCCTCTTTAGGGCCTTGTTCGATCACCGTGGACCGGACTTCAGCCACCGTCAAATCTGGTGCATCAATAATGGTGAGTTTTGCCGTCTCTCGGGGCCAGGGGTGAGGTGGGCACCGGCCCTACCCGAATAAGGGGTTTCCGGGGGGCGTTGTTGCATAGCTCTGATCTGAAGCCAGATCCCCCCTCCCCCAGGCGGGGATCAAGCCACACGGAAGCTGTCGGGCATCCCCAGACTGGTCATCGTGTCGAGAATTCTGCACGCGAGGTGGATCTCCACCCGTTGGCCAGCAAAGGATCGACTTCTCATAAGTCGACCGATGTTTGTCTTGTATCGGAAGACGGTATTCTCTACCAGGCTGCGCCTGCTGTAGCCTGAGCAGGCATGCCACTCGCGTCGACCGAGTTTGCGGATCGCGCGGATGTTCCGATTCCTTTCCCTTTGTGCGGCCGAGGGCCTCGGGTTCAGTTGGGCGTTCCGGCCAGGTGGAATGAGCACTCTCACAGCGTGCCCGTAACCGTTCACCTGGGCCGCCTCGTAGACGGCCGCCGCATCGTAGGCCCCGTCGGCCGAGACGGAAGCCACCGGATCGTCGATCTGCTCAATGAGAACGGGCACCCGCGCACAGTCAGCTGTCCGGCGGCCAGTCAGATCCGAGGCGACGATCTCGCCAGTGTCTGCGTTGACCGCCAAGTGCAATTTCCGCCGAGCCCTTCTCTTTGGCGGTCTTTGCAGATAGCCGACGTGAACCCTGAGGCCCGTACTGTCGATGAGCAGGTGGATCGGTCCATCCGTGGCGAGCTTTCGGAATTGGATGTTGCCGAGCTTCTGAAGCCGCCGGGACAGCGTCGTGTGATCAGGGATCGGGAGATCCAACTGGAGCAGTTTGGCCAGCGACCGGAGGAAGCCCTCGGTCTGGCGGAGCGGAAGCTGGAAGACCATGCGGATCGTCAGCGTAGCCTCGATCGCGATGTCCGAATAGGTGCACTGGCCACCGGGCCTGCCACTGGACGGAGCATGCCAGGCGTCGAGTGCGTCATCGGAGAGCCAGACTGTGAGGGCGCCACGCTTCTGGAGCCCAGCCTCGTATTCAGCCCAGTTCCGCACCCGATACCGAGACTTCGCGTACTTGTACTGGCTGCGCTTCGGATACTTCATCGACGATGGCTCCGGGTCGAGGACGGTTCAGCCTTATCATGTAGCCAAACCGGGAACCATGCACCAACGCCCCTTTTTGCTACCTGACCGCCACCATCATCATCTCCACCACCGCTCCCCGGGCCAGCTCCTTCACGGCCACGGTGGCCCGAACAGGAAGGGGCTCTACCGTGAAGTACTCCCGGTAGATCGCATTGTAGCGGGCGTAATCGACCATGTCCGCAAGGTAGGTCGTGACCTGGACCACGTTGGAGAGGTCCATCTCGGCTGCGGCCAGCACCGTTGTCATGTTCGCCATTACCTGCCGCATCTCCGGCTCGAACCCCCCGGGGACCAGCTGCCCCGTCAATGGGTCTCCTCCCGTGGACCCTGAGAGATAGAGGGTATTTCCCACCAGAATCCCCGGGGACAGGGGTGAGGGCGTGGGTCGGTAACCCTCGGGCTGGATCACCCTCTTTTCTGGGGTTGCCGGCACTTCAGGAGTCCCTGGCTCAAGCGCCCCGCCATCCGGGGCTCCGGAGGGGGAGCATCCCAGGATCAGAAGGGAGGCTGCTAGAACCCAGGAATGGACGGTTGGTGTTTTCAAGAGTAGTCTCCCGTTCAGAGGATCTGAAGGACCTGAGGGCCTTTGGAAATGTTTGGCTCACCGGGCTCGCGACTGGTCCGGTTTCACGAGTGGGGGATCGATGAACCAGCTCCGCAATGTACCAAGAAGGTCCGTTCTTGCAGCCATTCTGGTTGTGATCTTCGCACCGGCTGCCGGATTCGGCCAGAGCAACCCGTTGTGGACTGAATCGAAGGTCCACAATTTTCTGCCCCACATGACCTGGCCCGAGGTCGAGGAGTTTCTCTCCCGTTCGGACATGGTGATCCTGCCCGTGGGTTCCGTGGAGCAGCATGGACTTCACCTTCCTCTCGGCACTGACTTCCTGAATGGAGTCGAGCGAGCGAAGCTCGTGGCCCAACGAACGGACGTACTGGTCGCACCCATCCTCCTTCCGGGCCTATCCCCATACCACATGGAGTTCCCCGGGTCTATCACCCTGTCGGCCGAGACCATTCAGCAGGTGTACGTGGAAGCCGCCCAGAGCCTCATACGGCATGGCTTCAAGCGATTCCTGATCTTGAATGCCCACGGGGGCAACCGGGCGATCTGCCAGTTCATCGTCGACCGGATCAATCAAGAGACCGAAGGCATCGCTGTCGATCTGGGTAGCGCGGCCGGCCCGTACATGGAAAGGGCCCAAGAGGACTCGGAGGCGGGAGAGGCTCCCGTATTCGACCGTCACGCCGGGGTAGGGGAGACCGCCAACTCCCTCTTC
>JBDRDQ010000039.1:0-3079 GCA_043820695.1 Gemmatimonadota bacterium
ACATCCCACTCGACGATGTGGTCGCTGGGGCCCCAGAGGGCCGCATCGTCCTGGGTTCCGCCGTAGATGTTGTAGGGCATCTCCATGTCGACGTGCACGGCATAGAACTCCCCGATGGGGAGGTTGTTGACGTGGAGCCAGGATTCTCCCCGGTCGTAGCTGATGTGCATGCCCCCGTCGTTCCCCAAGAGCATGTGGTCCCCGTCCCGGGGATTGATCCAGAGCTCGTGCTGGTCCAGGTGAAGCACCCGGGAGCCGTGGGGCAGAAGGTGCACCAGCGTGCCCTGGATCTGACGGTAGCTTCTGCCCCCGTCCTCCGAAGCCAGGAACCTCTGGCCCGGCACATAGACCACATTCTCGTCGTCCGGCGCGACCTTGATGATGCAGAAATCGTAACCGGCCGGGACCGGCCCCTCGTTCACCTTTCTCCAGGTGCCCCCCCGGTCGTCGGAACGATAGACCTCGCCGCCGATTCTGCTCCCCTGACCCTCCGCAGAAGCGCGATCCTGAGACGAGCTGGCCGGTTCCGGGAAATGGTTGTCCACGAGGGCGTACACCACGTCGGGATTCGACGGCGCGACGTCGATAGCGATCCTTCCCACACCCTCGCCCGTGGGGAACCCGTTGGTGAGCTGCTCCCAGGAGACGCCCCCGTCGGTAGTTCTATAGATGCCGCTTCCCTCACCGCTGGCCGTGTGTCCCCAGGCCCTCCTGGTCCTCTCCCAGGTGGTGGCGTAAAGGGTGTTGGGATCGGTGGGGTCCATCACCAGATCAATGACCCCGGTCCGCTCGTTGATGTAGAGGATCTTCTCCCAGCTATCCCCGCCGTCCATGGTCTTGAACAGACCCCGTTCCTCGTTGAAGCTGAAGAGGTGGCCGATGGCCGCGACGTACACGACGTCAGGATCTCTGGGATGGATCAACACCTGACCGATATGGTGGGTGTCCGTCAGCCCCATGTGCGGCCAGGTCTCCCCTCCGTCGCGAGACTTGAATACGCCGGTTCCGGCGTAGGAACTGCGGGCCATGAGGACCTCACCGGTGCCCAGCCAGACTACGTTCGGGTCCGATTCTGAAACGGCGACATCACCGATACTGAAGGTGGACTCCTTCTCGAAGACGGGCGTCCAGGTCGTTCCGTTGTTCACCGTCTTCCAGAGGTTTCCTGAACCGACGCCGACGTAAAACGTCGTCGACTCACCGGCAGGAACAGCTATGCTCTCGATGCGCCCCCCCTGCATCTGAGGGCCCACAGCCCGCCATTCCACCTCGGCGAATGGGGACTCCCTCTCCATTCGCTGATGTTGCTCCCACGCTCGCATGCGAACAGCGGCGGGAGTGGGTGTTTCGGAGCCGCCGATGGTATGGGCTCGAGCACCCCCCTGGATCGCCCAAAGGGGATCGGAGGAACACCAGAATCCCGCGAAAGCCAGAAACACTATTGCCATCCGTCTCATTTCTTCCTCCATTCGAGTCGATCCGACAACCTACGTGGACCCTTCCCCGCCAAGCCAGCGGGGAACCGAAACGAGAGCAAGCCATGCGCCTGTCCAAGATGATTCAAGCCGTCGATACCCACGCCTGCGGTGAGCCCGGTCGAGTCATCGTGGGAGGGGTCCTGGACGTTCCCGGAAGCACCATGTTCGAGAAGATGACCTACCTCCAGACCCAGGCCGACGACCTCCGGAAGCTCATGCTCCGGGAGCCCCGGGGCTACCCGGCGGCCAACTGCAACCTGATTCTGCCCCCCACCCGTCCCGAGGCGGCGGCCGGCTACGTCATCATGGAGCAGGTGGAGTACCCGGGGATGTCCGGGACCAACACCATCGCCGTGGTCACGGTCCTCATCGAGACCGGCATGGTGGCGTCCCATGAGCCCGTCACCGAGCTGGTCCTGGAGTCCCCCGCCGGCCTCATCGGGGTCCGGGCCGAGGTCCGGGACGGGAAGGTGAAGAGCGTGACCTTCGAGAACGTCCCGGCCTTCGCCGTCCACCTGGATGCCCCGGTGGAGGTTCCGGAGCTGGGGACCGTCATGGTGGACGTGGCTTACGGGGGGATGTTCTACGTCATCGCTGACGCCGAGCCCCTGGGGCTCCGTCTCACCCCCGACGAGGCCAAGGACGCCATTCGGGTGGGGGAGATGATCAAGGCCGCCACCCAGGAGCAGCTCGACTGTGTCCACCCCGAGAACCCGGAGATCCGGGGCGTCACCATCGCCCAACTCTCGGCGCCCCCCATCCACCCCGACGCCCATCGGAGGAACACGGTCATCGTCTCCACGGGGAAGCTGGACTGGGATCGGCCCTCCACCTGGACCGGGTGCCTGGACCGCTCACCCTGCGGCACCGGCACCTGCGCCAAAATGGCGGCCCTCTGGGCCAAGGGTCAGCTCCCGCTGAACCAGGACTTTCGCCACGAGGGCATCCTGGGCACCCTTTTCACGGGGCGTCTGATCCGGGAGACCCAAATGGGCGACTACCGGGCGGTGGTGCCCACGCTCCAGGGAACCGCCTGGATCACGGGCTTCGCCTCCTACGTCGTAGATCCCGAGGACCCCTTCCCCACCGGCTACACCGTGGGGGATATCTGGGGGGCGCAGGAGAGCTGAGGGGTCGACTTCAAGAGGCCGGAGGGTGTTTTTACCTTGATTATTCTACATCTCCTGTCGAATACTCAAGGTAAACATCCAGGAGGCCCCCCATGAACATCGTCCCGCGACCGCGCCATTCGGCAGCTATTACGAACCTGCTGGAACAGTTCCCCGTCGTCGGCATCATCGGCGCAAGGCAGGTGGGAAAGACGACGCTGGCGCGTATGATCGCGGCGAATCCCGATGTCACCCCCGTCGTGGCATTCGACCTGGAGGATCCTCGGGAATCCAGAAACCCGCCTCCGCTTCCACGAAGCCACAGCCCTCACACCCCAGCTCCTGGAGCGCCTCCAGCACACCGTCCGAAGGAGAGGGCTCCGCCATTTTGCACGCCACGGCCTCCTGGAGCCCCACGAAGCCGAGGACATGCTGGCCTGGGATCACGGTGGTGGGTTTAGCCTCGACGCCAGCGTCCGCATCGAGGCCACC
>JBDRDQ010000040.1:0-6314 GCA_043820695.1 Gemmatimonadota bacterium
ATCTGGTACGGCTTGCCGGTGGGTTTGTACCCGTCCTGGACGGTAGCTCCCAGCCCGAACGCCCCCCCCACGTGTCCGCCGCTCCAACCATGTGGTTGACCATGTCGATGGAGAGGCAGGTCCATCCGGAGTTGGTGTGGCCCTGGGCACCGCGGAAAAAGTGCGTTGCGACCGGCCGGCTGGGGATCTTCCTGGGTCCCTTTTCGGTTTGGATCGTGACCGTCGAGCCGATCTCTGCCGCCTCACCGAACTCCTTCGCGATGCGACTCACGGTGGCGGCGGGCACGCTGGTGATCTTTTCTACGAATTCCGGCGTGTACTTCTTGACGTGTTCCTTCAGCAGGACGAAGGCCGGGCTGCAGTCCATCCCATTTACCTTGAAGGTCCCGGTCAACGCCACCTCGTGGGCCTGGTCTTCGTATTCGACCCGGGTCACCGAATTGTCGTTGTGGAGTTTGGGACAGCCGTCGACGAGATCCCACACCATCGGCTTACCTGTCACCTCGTCCCGCACGTATCGGCCGTCATCCGGTCGGATCAGATACGGGGCGTTGGTCTTGTACATCAGGTACTCGGCATCGTAGATCCCGTGCTCGTTCAGGAGGGAGTTGACCAGACCCAAGGCCATCGCACCATCGGTCCCGACCTTGATGGGCACCCATTCGTGGGCTTTGGACGCTTGAGCACTCTGGAACGGATCGAACACGACGTTCTTGAAGCCGCGAGCTCTCGCATCCGCAGCCTGGGTGGCATTCTGAACAGCCACGTGGCCTGCGCCATGGCCCTTAGAGCAGCCGAAATTCAAGGCATAATTGCAGTGGGCGAAGTCGGGGATGATGGACCACGCCACGTGCATGATTCCGTTCATGAAGTGCGCACCGTTCCCGCAGTGCAGGCCACCGCCCGACACCCAATAGTTGGGTGTGCCGAATCCCTTCATGAAACCGATGACACCGAACCGGATCTCAGACGCCTGAGTGGTGGTCGCTTGGAAGAACGCGCCTCGTGGGTCACGATCCCGGCATTCATTCAGCTTCTCCACGATCGTATCGAGGGCTTCCTCCCAGGATATCCGGACAAACTTCGGGTCTACACCAAGTCCCTTTTCCGGATTCGTGCGCTTGAGAGGGTAGTTCACCCTGTAGGGGTCGTAGAGTAGATGGGGGGAGGCCAGCCCCTTGGGGCATATGCTTCCTCGCCCGGTCGGCGCGTCCGGGTTCCCCTCGATTTCGGTGACAATACCGTTCTGACGGCGAACCTTGATGCCACACATGCAGTAGCACTGTCCACAACAGGTCGGGATCCAGACGTCCTCCTCGATCCGGTTCTGTGCGGCTGTTGCCATGGGTCGACTCCTGCTCACAGGTAGCGTGCGGTCGGTGGGGGACGGTCGGAGACGATTCCGGAGGTGGAATTCGAAGGAGGAAGGCCTGAAAAGTCGGTCATGCATGGCCTCACGAAGTGAAGAAAGGACCGCCCGCGGTGAGGATAGAGGCGACGCACCCTCAAGTCAACGAGGTGGGCCAGGCGTGGACTCGAGGTGGGCCCAGCCCTGGACGCGAGCTTTTTTCGAAGGGGACCCGGGGACTGATGGTCCGGGGTCCCCTTGCCGGAAAGACTGGAGTTCGCAAGCATGGGCAGACCCTGAGGGTGCCCTTACTTCGGCGGGAAGGGTAAGAAGGGCATGAAGGGCAAGAAGGGCATAAATGGCATGAAGGGCATGAACGGAAGGACGCCATGGGAAGTTCAGTGGAATACCACCGGCCCGGCTCTCTCTCCGAGGCGTGTGACCTCCTCCACACGCTGGGAGCTGATGCGGTACCCCTAGCCGGTGGAACGGACGTGATTGTGGAACTCCGGCGGGGCCCCAAGAGACCGAGTCATCTGGTCTCTCTGGCTGATTTGAATGAGCTTCGAGAGATCGCCCTTGAGAACGGGAAGCTCAGGATCGGAGCGTTGGTCACTCCGGCACAGATGGAGGCTTCGAAGGATGTGCTTTCCTCCAGGCCCGAACTCATGGATGTGGTAGGGGTCTTCGGCACACCCCAGGTAAGGAACCGCGCAACTGTCGGCGGGAATCTCTGCACCGCTGCTTCCTGCGGGGACATGGCTCCCCTCCTCATGGTTTTGGGCGCACGGGTTGTGGTGGCGACCCCCGAGGGCGCCCGGGATCTCTCCATGGAGGAGTTTTTCGGGGACCACCGGAGAACCGTCCTCGAGCCGGGTCACATCCTTTCGGAGGTGATCGTCCCGGCGAGAGTCCCCGGGGAAGGCGCGGCCTACAGGGCATTCGGCCTCAGGGCCACAAACTTCATCACCGTGGCAGGGGCGGCGGCGTATCTCAAGGTAGACGGGGCCCGGTGCACCGAGGCGCGGCTCGCTTTAGGGGCCGTGGCTCCCACCCCGTTCCTGGTGCCGGGTGCCGCCCAGGTATTGGTGGGAACCGACCTCCGAGATAAGGATCTGGCCAACGTCGGGCTGGCCGCCGGGGCGGCGGCGACCCCCATCTCCGATGTCCGGGGGTCGGCGGAGCATAGGAGGGAGTTGGTAATAAGGCTCTGCGTGAGGGCTCTGCGCGCCGCCCGGGAGAGGGCTCAATGAAACGGCTCCTGAGCTTTCGCGTGAACGGCGACCCGGTCCAGGTGGCGGTACGGCCGGACGCCACTCTCCTCCAGCTGCTACGGAACGATCTCGGCCTGACAGGGACCAAGGAGGGCTGTGGCTCCGGTGACTGCGGCACCTGCACCGTTCTCCTGGACGGCGGACCCGTCAACGCCTGTATCCTCCTGGCCCTGGAGGTGGAGGGCAGGGGCGTCGAGACCATCGAGGGCCTAGTCGATCACCCCATCCAGAAGGCTTTCATGGCTCACGGGGCCATCCAGTGCGGCTTCTGTACTCCTGGAGCCGTCATGAGCGCGAAGGCCCTCATCGATGGCAACCCCCGGCCCACCCGTGACGAGGCGGCCAAAGCCATGGCGGGGAATCTTTGCCGGTGCACAGGCTACCAGAAGATCCTGGATGCGGTGGTTCACTGGGACGAACCCCCGGCCGTTCCCGAGAACACCGACCACGTGGTGGTGGGGCGACGGGTGCCTCGCATCGATGCTCGGGATCTGGCTTCCGGCCGGGCCGTCTTCACCGACGACATTCGCTTTCCAGGGATGCTCTTCGGGAAGATCCTCACCAGCCCTCACGCCCATGCCCGGATCCTGAAGATCGACACTTCCCGGGCGGAGGCGCTGGAGGGAGTGAAAGCGGTCATCACGGCGGCGGACGTTCCGGATACGTTCTATGGCGTAAGCCCTGCCCGGTACGATGAGCAGGTGCTGGCCAAGGACCGGGTGCGGTACGTCGGGGACGAGGTGGCAGCGGTGGCGGCGGTAGACGAAGAGACCTGCCTGATGGCCCTGGACCTCATCGAGGTGGAGTACGAGATCCTCCCCGCGGTTTTCGATCCCTTCGAGGCCATGAAGGAGGGCGCCCCGCAACTCCATGACCACCCCAGGTTCAAGAACAACGTCAACACCCAGGTGGATTGGCACTTCGGTGATGTGGACTCGGGGTTCGCCGAGGCCGACGTGATCAAAGAGGCTACGTTCACGGGCAACCGGACGTACCAGCAGCCCATGGAGCCCCACTGCGCCATCGCCCGGTGGGAGTCCGAGAAGAGATTGACCATGTGGACCGCCACCCAGGTGGTCCACTATGTCCAGCACCAGCTCGCCCGCCTCCTGGATCTCCCGGAAGGGGATGTCCGGGTCATAATGACTCACTGCGGTGGGGGATTCGGCGGAAAAGCCGAGGTGAATCCTCTGGAGATCTGCTCGGCGCTCCTTTCCCGGAAGACGGGGAGGCCCGTGAAGATGCGCTACACCCGGGAGGAGATGATCCGACACGGCCGGGGTCGTCACAAGCAGTTCATCAAGATGAAGATCGGGGCCAAGAAGGACGGAACCATCACCGCGGTTAAGGAAGAGGCGGTCCTGGAAGGTGGCGCCTACTCCTCCTTCGGCATCGTTGCGGTCTACTACGCCGGGGCCATGGTCCCCACCCTCTACCGGATTCCCCATTTCAAATACGACGGGTACCGGGTGTACACGAACCTACCGGCATGCGGAGCCATGCGGGGCCACGGGTGTCCCCACCCACGCTTTGCCTTCGAGGGGGTCCTGGACATGTTGGCGGAGGATCTGGGCATGGATCCCATCGACCTCCGATTGAAGAACGCCATGCAGCCCAACTCCCAAACCGTGAATGAGCTGGATATCGGTTCCTGCGAGCTGGAGGCGTGCTTGGAGGCGGTTCGGGAGAGAAGTGGGTGGCGGGAGAAGAAGGGCAGGCTCCCCCCAGGGAAGGGGATCGGTATCGGCTGCGGCGGGTTCGTGAGTGGGGCCGGTTACCCGATCTACCGATCCAATTTTCCCCATTCCAACGCCATCATTCGTGTCACCGAGGACGGAGAGGCCGCCACCCTCTTCATCGGCGAGGCCGACATAGGCCAGGGTTCCAACACCGTACTTGCTCAGGTGGCTGCTGAGGCCATGGGGGTGGAATACGGCGCCATGCGCATCGTGGCGGCTGACACCGAGACCACGCCCAGGGGCTTGGGGACCTACTCGTCCCGGGTGACTCTCATGGGGGGGAATGCCTGTCTAATGGCCGGAGAAGATGTCAAAGGGCAGGTCTTGGCGTCGGCCTCCGGGCTGCTCGACGTGCCCCCCGAGGAGTTGGACGCCCGGGGGGGGCAGATCTTCGTGAAGGACAAACCGGAAAGGACGATCCCATGGGCCGAGGCGGCCGCCCGTCACTTCTCCGAGAGGGGGCCCTTGGTCGGGAAGGGATGGTACTCCCCACCTGAAGCCCTGGGGGGGAGCCACAAGGGCTCCACCGTCGGCACCTCCCCGGCCTACTCGTTCTCGGTTTGTGTAGCCGAGGTGGATGTGGACATGGAAACGGGGCAGGTCAGGGTGACCAAGCTCACCGACGCCCACGACCTGGGGACCGCCATCAACCCAATGGCCGTGGAGGGGCAGTGTGAGGGTGCCGGAGTGATGATGCTCTCGGAGGCGCTCCTGGAGGATGTGGTCTTCGATGAGGAGGGCCGGATCAAGAACCCGAGCCTCCATGATTATCTCATCGCCACCTCCTGTGATGCTCCGGAGATCGACACGACCGTGGTTCCGTCCTACGAACCCAGGGGGCCCTACGGTGGGAAGGAGTGCGGGGAAGGGTCCACCCTACCGGTGATCGGGGCCATCGCCAATGCCGTCTCCGATGCCATCGGGGTTCGGGTGAACGAACTTCCCATTACGCCGGAGAGGGTCAGAGCGTTGATCCGTCAGAAGGAGATGGCGAGTCAGATGGAGGAGTAGCCACTCCTCCGCCTTTCTTTCCGCCGCTCAGGTCCGGCGGGGAACCTAGGGCCGGTGGGGATCGAAGGCAGGCGGGGGACTGAAAGCGGGCGGAGAGACCAACAGAAACCGGGAGAGCCGATGTCGGAGGAGATTCGAGGGAAGGTGTTCGTCGCCGGAGACGACGTGAACACGGATGAGATCATCCCCGCCCGTTACTGCGCTACCACCGATGTCGAGAGTCTGGGCCAATACGCCATGGAGGATCTCCACCCCTCCAAGAGCCCCGGCGGCGTTCTGTTCCAACCGGGGGATTACGAGATCATCATCGCCGGGGTGAACTTCGGTTGTGGAAGCTCCCGAGAGGTGGCGCCGGTGGCCCTCATCAATGCCGGCATCAAGATCATCATCGCCCGCTCATTTGCCCGAATCTTCTATCGAAACGCCGTGAACTGCGGCCTCCATCTGACCACGAATTTCACCTTGGGAGAGGGAGCCTCCACGGGTGACCTATTGTCCGTGGATCCCTCGGATGAGCGGTTCTGGCAGGGGATGGCTCCCATCCATCGCACCATCATCGAATCGGGAGGGCTGACGGCGTTCAACAAGAGCGGAAAGAAGGCGCCTCAAGCGAGCTCCGATCCCAGGCCCATGACCCATGGGCAGAAGATCCTGGCCCGGGCCGCAGGCCTGGACTACGTGGAGCCGGGAATGACCGTGTTCGCCGACGTGGACAAGGCTATCACCCACGAGCTCGTTCTCCCGGTGGCCGCCAAGCAGCTTGCAGCCGCGTACGGCGCCGGCTTCAAGATTTGGGACCGGGAGAAGCTACTGGTTACGGTGGATCACACCGTACAGATCCCGCTGATTCGGGAGGATCATCGGTCCCGGGAGATGGCCGAAGCTGTTGCCCGGTTCGTTCGGGATCAGGATCTACCCCACGCCTTTCTTCCCCTCGCTCCC
>JBDRDQ010000041.1:0-6857 GCA_043820695.1 Gemmatimonadota bacterium
GAATCCGTGGTCGTCTACACCAACGGTGCCGTCGATCGAGTGCTCACCGAGATGGACGATACCCAGAGGGAACTCGCGCGAGCCCTCGCACTGGACGACCTCGCTGAGGAGTTGGGTACTACGGTGCTTGGGGCCGGTTAATTCAACAGCCGCAAGCACTCCCGAGATCCCTCGAGCACGTCAACCGTAAACTCACGCTAGGACCTATGGGTGGGAACGTGGGAGATCACTCCCTTGAAGGTGACCTTTTTAGAGTTCAGATAACCGGTGTAAGGAGTTGTTCCACGGAATCGGGGGGACGATCGATTCGGCTACAGCACCGCGGAAAACCCACGCCCACATCTACACGACCCATAGCCAAGGAAAGCAAGATGGGAAACCAAGACGAGAGGGACCCCACTTTTATTCCTTGGACGCGGTCACCGGGTCGCAAGAGAAACCCCCTCCTTTTCCCCGTCACACTGTTCGCCTTTCATATCGTTAATCTCGGATGCGAATCCCCTTTGGGCCCTGGTAAGAACGATCCCGTCATCGAGTGGAGGGTCGATCAAGAACCGCGAACACTCCCAAGTATGCTGGCCGTATGGGGGAGCTCGCCCAACGACATCTCTATCGTGGGGGAGGAGGGCACCATCAGGCACTTCGATGGTGTGGCCTGGGAAGAGACATCCCTGGGGGGACAGGGCCTCAAAGATGTATGGGGAACCTCCCCATCGGATGTGTTCGCCGCAGGAAACGGGGGAAGCATTCTACACTTCGACGGTACCCAATGGACCGCGATGGAGAGCGGGACTGACCAACGGCTGGAGGGGTTGACGGGAACTTCCTCCGCGAACGTTTACGCCGCCGGGTACGGGCACACATCGCTCCACTATGATGGCGCCACCTGGGAACCCATGCCGAGCGGAGAGTTGGGGACCCCCTATTCCATCTGGGCCGCTTCACCCGAGGACATTCATGCGGTTGGAGCGTTCGGGATTTGGCACTTCAATGGAGACACTTGGACAGAGGTGCCGAACACTCAAGAGAACTGGAAATCGGTGGCCGGCTGCTCGACGACCAGCGTTTTCGCGGTGGGAGGGGGAGGCGCTTTTCGCCATTTTGACGGAACGGAATGGTCACCGAACCTAGGTGTAGGTGGGTTCTTCAATGA
The DNA here is from genome assembly GCA_043820695.1 of Gemmatimonadota bacterium. GTDB lineage: Bacteria > Gemmatimonadota > Gemmatimonadetes > Longimicrobiales > Gaopeijiaceae > JABDNZ01. The sequence goes on from JBDRDQ010000041.1 coordinate 1,154, forward strand.
TGTCTGGTGTGCCTCATCCGGAGACGTATTCGCTGTCGGAGGAGAACATCCCGTATTGCACTTCGACGGATCTACCTGGCAGGAGATGAATAACCCCATCCTGGACTACCTGTTAGGTGTTGGAGGAACGTCAGCTACAAACCTCTTTGTGACGGGGCTAGATGGCACCGTGCAGCATTATGACGGGGATCATTGGTCCGTCGAGATAGGGGCGTTGCCGGATTTCCAAGCGGTGTGGGGAACATCTGGGAAAGAGGTGTTTGCGGTAGGAGCTTTCGGCTCGTTTTATCGGTTCGACAGGTCGGAGTGGAGTGAAATGCCCCGAGCCCCGGTTGGGAAAGCGGGACTGTCAGGACTCTGGGGTCCATCAGCCAGCGATCTATTCGCCGTTGGGCAGGACGGGGCCATTCACCGGTATGACGGATCGGGCTGGAGCGAGATGGACAGTGGGACGTCGTTGTCGCTTAAGAGTGTTTGGGGGGCATCCGCCAGTAACGTTTTCGCTGTGGGGTCCTCAGGTGTGATCCTCCACTTCGATGGATCGGGATGGCGAAGAATGGAAAACGGCACTTCTGAGTGGCTTCACGGCACCTGGGGCACCCGGGCCAACAGGGTCTTTGCGGTTGGCGGTGGAGGCACGATCCTCCGGTATGAGGGCGAAGATTGGACCCGGATGGAGAGCGGGACATCTGAGTTGCTGAGCAGTATCTGGGGTAGCTCGGCCCAGAATCTTTTTGCCGTTGGATCCCATGGGACGATCCTCCATTTCGACGGATCGGGTTGGAGTCTGATGGACAGTGGTACATCGGAGTCTCTCCAGGCGGTGACGGGCACATCGCCCAAGAACGTCTACGCTGCCGGGGTCGGGGGCACCATCCTCCACTATGATGGAACGGGCTGGAGTCCGGTCTCTGTTGCCACCCAGGAGGGCGTAGACTTCAAAGGGATCTGGGCGGAAGAGAATTCGGATGTCATCGTGGTTGGGAATTCCGGCGCCATTGTCCGTGGAGTTCGTTGAGGCGGGTGTCCGATAACGCCCGGTTCAAGCTCGGGCCTTTGAGTGCGCTTACACACAGGGGCCAATAGACCGATGACAAACCCGGGCCCGGCCCTCCGGGACCTCGCCGGGCGGAAACAGCGGGATAGAGGTGATCAGGAGGGCGCCCGGCTCCGATCTTGAACCGAAATGTTCGTTACGCAACAAGCCTGCGGTCAGACGGCGGGCTCCCTTGACGGCACTACTTTGCGAGTTGGGCGAATTAATGCCACCTTCGGCCCTCCACCGCATCGGCCGGTTTCTCGTCGATGCCTACGGGTGGATTTAGTGGGTGGTTCTTCACGGAGGTTTTCGTGGGGTAGTTCTGGTCACCACACAACCGCTTCCCTCGGATAAAGTGAACGCGGGGTGGTTCATTGACGAGGTTGGAACGGAGGAGCAGTCACATGGAGTGTGCAGACCTTCTCCTCCCAAATCCAACCCTGAACATCCTTCGCACCGTCTTTGGTCCGGCGTTCCTTTGTCTTCTCTTGGGGTGCGGGCCCGAGATGGTTTCCGAACATACGACTACCGTCCGGGACCCCGCTGGCATCACGATCGTGGAAAACCAGGAATCGGTCCTGCAGTCTGGCGGCGGTTGGAGCATCGCTCCGGATCCCAGGGTCGTCATTGGTTCAATTGACGGTCCGGAGGTGGACTGGCTCCTCCGGGTCCAGGGAGCGCTTTGCCTCGGGGATGGCAGGATTGCCGTGGCGAACGACGGGAGTCAGGAACTCAGGATCTACGGGACCGACGGATCCCATCTCAGGAGTGTCGGAGGGAACGGGGAAGGCCCCGGACAGTTTAAATCGGTGATGCTGATTGGCCTATTTGCTGACACGCTTGTGGTGTTGGACCCCGTTCTGCGAAGGGTTTCCCTCATTCACCCTGATGGGGGCTTCGTCCGCTCCTTCACGCCAGTGGAGTCAGCTACTAGCCTCCCGATGGGCGGGTGGCTGTTCCAGACAGGTATGGTGTTGATCCGGAATCTAGCGCTGGGGGATCTATCTCCCCTCGAGGGGAAGCCTGGTCGAATGCCGGAACCGTACAAGGTTTTCGACATGTCCGGCGCACTCCTCATGGACTTCGGGGTCTTCCCCGGGCCTGAGCAGGTGATGGCCACCATTCAGACCGAACAGGGGCCGGCCCCCGTCCGGAGCCCCGTCCCCTTCGGGAAAACCCCTCAAATCGCTGTGGCCGGTGGTCGGGTGTATTTCGGAGCCCAGGACGCTTTCGAGATCAAGGTGTTTGGAGATAATGGTTCCTTGCAGAAGATCGTGCGGCTGGATCGACCCGCCGTGCCCGTGACGGATGCAGATCTGGCAGCGTTCATCCATGAGTTGGGGATTGAGGATGAGGCATTGGTGAGGCGCCGGATCGAGGGATTGCCACGTGTGGCATACAAGCCTTACCACGGGTCCGTATTCGCAGACTCGGAGGGCTACCTCTTCGTGGAGGACTTTCGTTCCCCGGGTATGGAGGCCTCTGCGATGAATGTCTTTGATCCTGAAGGGCGCTTGGTGGGGCGTTTCGAGGTTCCTGCGGGAGTTGAGGTCCAAGAGATCGGAGAGGACCATCTCCTGGCCCTCTTCCGGGACGAAATGGGTGTAGAGCACCTGCAGATCTTCGAGTTGGCCAGGCCGAAGCCAGGGTCCGCCGGAAGACCTTGAGGCTCGCCCGGGAAGCCAGGGCCGGTTACAGTTCGGCGGAATGTTGGGTAACGCTTGGTTCCCGCGCCGGCCTCTGAGTGCGCTGCCGCGCATCGACTATTGGACTGAAAGTGAGCCCCGGCCGGGCCCTCCGGGACCTCGCCGGGCGGTAGCAGCAGGATAGATGCGATGAGGTGGGAGCCCGGCTCCGGCCGGGAACCGAATGGTCCGTTACCACACAAATCGGTGAGCAGAAGTACTGCACGTTCTCCGACATCGTAACGCTTGTCGTTATTAACGTACCGCGTTATTGTTCCCTATGATCAAGAGCTTTCGGGACCGCGACACTGAGCGCCTCTTCCAACGTCAGCCCGTGAAGAAACTGGGCTCGGACGTTCAGCGAACGGCGCTCCGTAGACTCCGGATGCTCGATGCAGCCACGATACTCGACGACCTCCGAGTACCTCCAGGGAACCGACTTGAGAGGTTGAAGGGGGATCGGGACGGCCAGCACAGCATCCGCATCAACAAGCAGTGGCGGGTCTGTTTCCGATGGCGGTCGGGTGATGCGTACGATGTCGAGATCGTCGACTACCACTAGGAGAAGGTGATGGCGCGAAAGAAAATTGCCCCGGTCCATCCCGGCGAAGTCCTGCTTGAGGAGTTCCTCCTGCCGATGGAGGTCAGCCAGTACAGGCTGGCCAAGGACATCAGCGTGTCTCCGCGCCGGATCAATGAGATTGTCCATGGTCAGCGGTCGATCACCGCGGACACCGCGCTGAGGCTGTCCCGTTATTTCGGCACCTCTGAGAGGTTCTGGCTTAACCTCCAAACCGGCTACGATCTCGAAGTGGAAAAGGACCGATTGGGCACCCGGCTGGAGTCTGAGGTTCTTCAACGAGCAGGCTGAATCCAGGGGGATGGTTGGAGGGTGGAGTGCTCCCGGGGATCGATTTGTGCGGTAACGCCCGGTTCAAGCTCGGGCCCTCAGGCGGCGCTTTCGCGCCGAGCTTTGGTGGCAGTATCCTGGTCACCACGGGCCCGGCCCTCCGGGATCTCGCCAGGCGGGGACGGATGGATTTCCTTGGTCATCCGGATGCCCGGCTCCGATCTTGAACCGAAATGTTCGTTACCGGCTGAGTTCGCAGAGAAAGGGGGGGAGTGGAAGGCTACCTCGGGAGCCGAGGATCCAGGGAGAGCAGCTCCGGCTCTCCGACGTGAATCGCCGAGAAGTCCGGGTGACGAGGGTTCAACACGAAATTCGACTCCTTCGGCACCAAGGCGCTCGGAACCTGCAAGACCGCTGATTCTCCTCGGGCAATCCAATCATCTCCTAACCGCTGCGTGGATGGGGCGGGAGGGTGCTGTCTCCAGTCCGCAGGGACTTGGTTCAGCTCAATGACTTCCACCAGGGCCTCGTCAAACTCAGCGGGGATTAGAACGTATCCGGGCAGGGGCGAGTTCATTTGGAGCCCGGCCAACACCTCCAGCGTCGCCAACGCCCTGGACTCAGATGCATAGACGGCAGGGATCCCCGGGCTGTTCCAACGACCCCCGTAGAGGCGGGCCCCTTCGCCGTCGAACGCTCGTTTCTCATGCCGTTTCTTTACAATCCGCCATGCCCGAGGCATTAGAGCGGAATCCCGTGCTCAAGACGTCCGATGAGGTTCTCAACTTCTCCTGCCCCAACCCCTGTTGTGGCGAATTCCAAGGGAGCTTCCCCTGCCAGGGCAGCATGGGGCGCCGCCAGCCAACTCCGCGTGTTGTTAAGGTCCCCTTCGAAAAGCTGAAGGGCGAGGCCCACCAACCGGGAGAGGCGCACCAGTCGGTCAGACTCATCCGGCTGAAGACGCTTGGCTTCCTTCCGGCGGGCCAGGGTCCGGGGCGAAATCTGAAGCAATTCCGAGATCCGAGAAAGCGGGAGATCGAGTACTCTCCGGAGACGTTCTAGTGCCTCGTAGGAGAGCCCCTCTTCCAGCCGCGAATGCAGCTCGGCCGTCCCGAACGTTCGCAGGCCGAGAAGGGAGACATGGACGTGTTCGCCTCGCGGTCCCTTTCTCACGTGGCGCCAAAACCGGTCGACGTTTGCTAACCCAGACTTCTCAACGGTTGCCATCGGGTTCTCCTCGATAGACAGGCATGTGGCATAACATATCAGGCCACATGGCATTGAACAAGTCCTCTGATCTGGGAGGAGACTCTTTTGGTAGACGACCTGTTTGCGAATTCAGCCGGTAACGCCCGTTTCAAGCACGGGCCTCAGGTTCGCTTTCGCGGTTGAGCTAAGTGGCCTATCGGACGGGCCCTGGCCCGGCCCTCCGGGATCTCGCCGGGATAAGCCGATGGATTTTCCTGGTCTTCTAGATCCCCGGCTCCGATCTTGAACCGAATGGTTCGTTACGCCACACGTCTTGGGGGAAAAGAAGAGGGATTTTGAGGCGCCCAGCCTAGCGAAGCCCCCTCAGGTAGTCAGCAGGCTTGAGAATCTGGACACCCAAGACTTCTTCCCCGAAGTATGCGCCAAAGTGCCGCAGATCTCCCGTGATCAAGTGGGTTGCTCCGGCTGCCGCTGCGCCCCCGAGAACTGGCCAGTCTTTTTCAGGGAGATCAATTTCTCCACGAAGCTCAGGAGGCAACATCATGGCCTCCCCAATCTCCACTTTCTTTAGGAGTTCTTCGAGTCGAGTCCGCTGGTCCTTGCCGGTGAGATTCCTCCGGGCTTCCTCAACGACATAGCTTGAGGTGACGAGCACAGCGTCGGACACCTCCCACAACCGGGCCACGCCAGCGTCCGGACGATATGCTGCAGAAAAGAGTACGTTTGCGTCAAGGAAGAGACGGTCCACGATGATTTCCGTCTATGGGTGAGCGTGAGGAATGGTGTCCGGGTCTAGGCCTAGCCGCCTGACTTCCTCCAGCGCCCGGGCGTAGTCTTCCTCGTCCACAGCATTGGAGAGGATGAACTCTGCCTTCCGCTCCGTGGAGTAGATTTCCAGGGCAATGGTAATCGCCGGGCGAA
>JBDRDQ010000042.1:0-3450 GCA_043820695.1 Gemmatimonadota bacterium
CCATCCCACCGATCCCAACACCGTCTACGTGGCGGCCATGGGACATCTGCACGGGACCAACCCTGAGCGGGGGGTGTTCCGGACCAGGGACGCCGGCCTCAACTGGGAGAAGGTCCTCTTCGTGAATGACGGGGTGGGAGTCATCGATCTGGTCATGGCCCCGGAGAACCCAGGGATCCTTTACGCGGCCACCTATGAAAAGGCGCGTTTCCCCTGGACCTATGACGTCGGCGGCCCCGGGAGCGGGATCTACAAGAGCACGGACGGCGGAGGTTCCTGGGCCCGGCTCGGTGGCGGGCTCCCGGAGGGGTACATCGGCCGGATCGGCCTCGACATCTTCAAGGCCAACCCCGACATCCTCTACGCGGTGGTGGAAAACGCCAACCCTCGCCCCGGTGACGCGCCGGGATCCATGCGGGTGAGGGGGGGATGGGGCGAGGTGTACCGATCGGACGATGCCGGCGCCACCTGGCGCATGACCCACGACCCGGAGATCAACGTGGGCGGAAAAGCACCCTATTCCTTTAATATTCTCCGCATCGATCCCCAGGATGACCAAAAGCTATACGTGACCAGTGACGCCATCCTCATCAGCTTCGACGGCGGGCTCACCTGGAGCGGGAATTACAGCACCCAGAGCACCCCTCTCTTCCGCCGAATGTTCGGGGATGTCCGAAACATCTGGATCGATCCCCAGGATGGGCAACGCATCTTCGTGGGCTCCGACGGCGGCGTGAACATCACCTATGACGGTGGCCGTACCGTCGATTTTCTTCCCAACCTTCCTATCGGTGAGATCTACGCCCTGAACGTGGACATGGAGGATCCCTACCACCTGTACGTGGGGCTCCAGGACCACGAGTCGTGGAAAGGCCCCGTCAACGGCTTCTCGGGTCTGGTCAGCGGCATCGAGGACTGGGTCACCGTGGGAACCGGGGACGGGATGTATCAGGCGGTGGACTATGAGGACAGCCGTTGGGTCTATAACACACTCCAGTTCGGTGGCCACGTCCGGACCGACCAGGAGTTGGCCACGATGACCCGCATCGAGCCCCCCCGGAGGCCCGAGGGCGAGCCGGGCCACCGTTATACCTGGACCACCCCCATCGTGCTGTCTCCCCATGACCCCGCGGTCGTCTACACCGGCGCCCAGGTGGTCCTGCGATCCATGGACAGAGGAGACACCTGGGAGGAGATCAGCCCGGACCTGACCACCGATAACCCTGACAAGATCAACGGCCACGGAAATATCCAGTACTGCACCATCACCACCCTCGCCGAATCCCCTCTCACCCGCGGGGTCATATGGGCCGGCACGGATGACGGCAAGGTGCAGGTGACTCGGGACGACGGAGCGACGTGGACCGACCTCACGGGCTCCCTGGAGGCCGCAGGTGCCCCCCATGAGTATTGGGTCACGCGGGTGGTTCCATCCCAACACGACGCCGCCACCGCCTTCGTGACCGTCACGGGGTTCCACAGGGACGACTTCCGGCCGTTTGTATACCGAACCGATGATTTCGGCGCCACCTGGCGCTCCCTGGAGTACAACCTCACCAAGGCCTCGGCGAATGTCCTCGTGGAGGACCGAAAGAACCCTTCCCTGCTCTTTCTCGGCACCGATCACGGCCTTTTCGTCACCGTGGACGGGGGCAATCGGTGGACCCCCTTCCAGGGCAACATGCCGGTGGTTCCGGTACGGGACCTGGTGATCCATCCAAGAGAGAATGACCTCGTGGTGGGAACTCATGGGAGGGGGGCCTTCGTTACCGATATCACCCCCTTTCAGGAACTGACGAGGGAGGTCCTGGCCCAGGACTTCTACCTGTTCACCCCGGAGTCAAAGGGGTTCAGGGTGGAGAGCGGATTCGGGAATTTCCGCTTCTTCGGCTGGCGCCATATCACGACCCCCAACGAACCCAATGGGATCCTCATCGACGTGTACCAGGGGGCTGACGCCGCCGGTTCCCTGATGGTCAGGGTCACCGACGAAGGAGGGAATCTCGTGCACCAACTCGTGGTGCCTGCCGAACCCGGCCTCCAAAGAACCCTCTGGCCGCTCAGACCGGGGCGGGGAGAGCCCGTGGCCCCCGGGAGCTACACGGTGACCCTGGAAGGGGCCGGCGCCTCCCAGGCGAGGACGGTGGTGGTGAAGCCTCCGGTGGTGGTGCCTCGCGGGTAAGGCACGACAGGACCTGGTGGCCTCGAGACTCGAATGAAGAACCACGGAGGGAAGTCCATGCGCCAGAACATCACCGCCCTGCTCCTCCTTTCCGCGGCTGCGGCCTGGGCGGGGTGCGAGCCGCCCCCCAGAGTCGAAATGGAAGCGTCCCATCGAGTCGCCGACGTGGATCCGGCCCTCCTGGAGGGGATTTCCTGGCGATCCATCGGTCCGGCCATGTTCGCCGGCAGGATCTCCGACGTCGCCGGGATACCGGGCGAGCCGGACCTCCTCTACGTGGGCGCCTCGTCCTCGGGCCTGTTCAGATCCACCAACGGCGGCATCACCTTCGAGTCCGTCTTCGACGAGGGGAACACTCTCTCCATCGGCGCCATCGCCGTGCAGCCGGACGATCCGGAGGTCATTTGGGTGGGGACCGGAGAGGGAGCCGTCCGGAACAGCATCTCCTACGGAGACGGCATCTACAGGACCACGGACGGAGGCCGAAGTTGGAGCCACATGGGGCTCCCCGAGAGCGAGCGGTTCTCCCGGATCGTGATCCACCCGGGCAACCCCGACATCGTCTATGCGGCCGCCATGGGCCACGCTTTCGGCCCCAACCAGGAGCGAGGGGTTTTCCGGACCAGGGACGGCGGCACGACATGGGAGCGGGTCCTCTTCACCAACGAGACCAGCGGCGCCAGCGACATCGCCATCGATCCTGCCGATCCCGACATCGTCTACGCCGGAATGCACGACTATTTCCGGCAACCCTGGCACTTCCGGAGCGGGGGTCCCGGCAGCGGGCTGTTCCGGTCCTCGGACGGGGGAGCGACGTGGGTGAAGCTGACCGATCCCGCCCTGAGTAACGGGCTCCCCGGGGCCGCCCTCATCGGCCGCGTGGGGGTCAGCGTTCACCAGGCCGACCCTCGGGTCGTCTACGCCCTCATCGAGTCCCAGGAGCCCGGCGAGCTTTGGCGCTCAGACGACCGGGGCGTAACCTGGCAGATGGTGAGCGCCGACCGCCGCATCAATAACCGGCCCTTCTACTACACCCAGGTCAGGGCCGATCCCGTGGACCCGGAAAGGGTCTACACCCTGGCAGGCTCCTTCAGCGTGTCCACCGATGGGGGGCGGAGCTTCGGGGGAACCGGGGGAAGCATGTTCGGCGACCACCACGCCCTCTGGATCGACCCCCAGGACCCGGGGCGTCTTCTCAGCGGTACCGACGGCGGGTTCTGGATCTCGAACGACCGCGGGTCAAACTGGGATTTCGTCAACAACATGCC
>JBDRDQ010000043.1:0-4491 GCA_043820695.1 Gemmatimonadota bacterium
TCGGCGGTCCGGTCCAGTCCGGCGAAAGCCTCGGTCATCTGGGTGCCGATGTTGGCCATCTGGACGATGGGAGCGATGAGGAAGCCCAGAAAGAGGGTGAAGCTGAAGAGATCGCCCAGGGTGAGCTGGCCTTGCACGATGAGTCGTCCGCCGTACCCCATGACGAGGACGGTGGCCAGGCCCATGAAGAAGGTGCCCAAGCTGGTGACGCCGCTGGACGCCTTGAGGGTCTTCTTAACGTTGTCGTAGATGCGTAGGACCCCGGCCTGAAAGACCTCCCCTTCCTTCTCCACGGCGTGGAAGCCCTTGATGATCCGGATGCCTCCCAGGGTCTCGGTGAGGCGTCCCGTTACCTCGGCCCGGATGGCGCCCCTCTCCCGGAAGGCCGGACGAAGAGTCTTGAAGGCCCGAGTGGACACCAGCCCAAAAGCTGCCAGGGGGACCACTGCGAGAGCGGTCATGATGGGGTCGATGCGGACCAGGAATACTCCGGCGACCAATGCCGTGACGGTTCCCCCCACGAGTTGCACCAGCCCCGTTCCTACCAGATTCCTGACCCCTTCCACGTCATCCATGATCCGTGACACCAACTCGCCGCTCTTCGTGTCGTCGAAGAGACGCACCGGAAGCTGAAGGACGTGTCGCTGCACCTGGGCCCGGAGTTGTGCGATGAGGTGCTGGGCCTCCACGCTGAGGAGCATGGTAAGGGAATACGAAGTGGCCGCCTGAACGGCTACCGCTGAGCCAACCAAAATCAGGAGTTTGTAGAGGAGATCGATGTCCCCGTGGGCGATGACATCGTCTACCAGGTACTTGGTGGACGCAGGCATAACGAGGCCGGCAAGCCGGTTGACCAGAATGAGCAGAAGGCCCAACCCTACGAGCTTCCGACGAGGCCAGATGATTTCTTTGAATGCGTGACTCAGGCTCGCGCCGGAGATTTTGGTGGATTTGGCCATGGGCGACAAAAGAGAAGATGAGTGGGGACGGGGCCGGAGTTTGCCTCGAGGAAGATAAACGTGGGTGGGCGGGGGGCGAAGGGGGGTGGCTCTGGACCGGGGGGTGGTCGCTCCCCCCGGTTTCAAGTCAGCGAAGTCGCACCAGAAATCCGGCCTCGTCCAGGTCCCGGTCGAACTCCTCGACGAAGCGACTGGTCTCAGAGGTGAGTGCCTTCCGAACCGCCCCGGGGAGGACGGCCCGGCCGGGGGAGCCCCGACCCCGACCTGTGATGATGTGGAGGACCTTCCCCCTGGAGATTCGGGCGTGGGTGGCGACGAAGTCTTTTACCCGGCGCTCAGCTTCCAGGGCCGTGTCCCCGTGCAGATCCAGGGTGGCCACGGGGGTGGCGTCCAGAAGGTCCCCGAAAAACCCGAATTCGGGCAGCTGGCCGGCTTGGCGTTTCTTTTTCCGTTTCCCCATTCAGCGGCTCCCTTCCCGGCTCCCTTCCCGGCTCCCTTCGCGGCTCCGTAAAAGGGCGCCCCTCAGGAATCCCGCCGCAGGGCCTTCACGAAGGCGTCCACCCCGTCGGGTTCATCGTCCCAGAAGTCCAGCCTGAGCCGGCCGTTCTCGGTTTCCGATACCACAGCTGGGAAGGCCGAGGTGGTGAGATACCACCCTTCCGGGAGGACGACCGCGTTTCGGGGCCGTCCGAGGTGTCGGTCCCAGATCAGCTCGTCCCCCACGCGTAGGTATCGTCCCGGGTCGGTGTACGTCTCCCATATCCGGAGGCGACGAGACTCTCCCTCACCAGGGGGATCGAACCAGATCACGACCACCTCGGTGTCCTCGTCGGGCACCTGGCCGATATCGACACCTCGTCGGGTAATGGCCGCGCCTTTCAGCGTCTCCACCTCCAGTCGTTCCCCGGTGTCCAGAAGGTAGGCCTCCGGATCGGAGACTATGGACCCGGCCCGAACCACGTTGAGGTACCGGTCCACCCCCGGACGGGTTTCAGTATAATCGTGCCACAGGCGGAAGGAGTGAGTGTCGGGATCCAGGAGGTAGTAGACGATCTCCCGGTCCTGGAAGGCCCTCTCGTCAAAAGTGTACCCCACACGAGCCACAGCTCCATCGGTCCGGCCTGTGGCAGGCGGCGCCTCGGGATGTCCAGGCGGGGGCGCCTGGGAAGCGGAGGTGGGTGTGGCCGCGCCTGGCGGGAGGGGTCGCCCTCGCACTCGGTATGGCACCGCGGCGGCGCCGGTGTTCAGGAAGCTCACTCGTATGCGGCCGTCTTCCTCCACCACTACCTGAGAGGGGTGGTTCACGCCTACGAGCTCATACCCCCTCGGCAGCACCACGGCGTTCCTCTCGATGCCCAGGGACCGGTCGAAGACGATGTCCTCCCCCTCCATGAAATAGCTCTCAGCGTCCCAATAGGTTTTTTCGATGCGAACCCGGGCTTCGCCTCCCTCCGGCACGGGCCGGGCCAGTGTGACCTGGATGAACCGGCCCCCGAGGCTGGCACGGGGATGGCCCGTTCGTTGGGCTTCCTCCCCGCTCACCACCTCCCACTCCAGCGGCTGGCCGGTCATGAGGTCCGTCACTCCGTGGACCTCTTCCTCCGCCCCGACCCGGATGGTGTTGAAATAGTGGAGTTTCCCGGGGGTTGTGGCCGTGACGTCGTAGATAATGCGGAAAGCCCCCGAGCCGGGGGCTTGGAGCTCGTACCGGGTATAGTCGTCGGCCTGGGTCTGGGGGAGGGCCGCCGGATCCATCAATGGCCTCTCCTGGGCTGGGAGGGAGGCCGGCGTCCCGAGTTGGATGGCGGTCAACAGAGCCAATGTCCATCCCATGCACCTGACCGGGTCCGCCAATGAGGTCCGGCGGCTCGCCAGTCCCCTAAGCACCGAACAGCTCCCAGGCCGGGTAGCTCTGCCATTTTCCGCGGGTGAAGTCGGGAAATTCGATGGGTGCCCCGCCATTGGCCACGGACCATTCGCTCAGGGGCGTCACCGCCGAGATGGCTGCGGCGTCGTAGACGTTCATGTCCGTGGGGATTCCTTCACGGAGACACTTGATAAGGCGGTAATCTTCCATGTAGTCCATTCCCCCATGGCCCGCCCCGGCCGACCGCTCCGCCATCTCTTTCCAAAGAGGATGGTCGTACTCCTCCAGCCAGTCCCGGGCCTCGTCCCATTGGTGGGACCGGGCGCTCATGCCCTCGATGTAGACCCTGTCCGGATATCCGCTGAAGATGCCCTTCGTGCCCTGGACCGTGTTGATGCGGGAATAGGGCCGGGGAAGGTTGCAGTCGTGCCCCACCATGATGGTTCGGCCCAGGGCGGTCTGGATGAGGGAGTAGTTCACGTCCCCGCACACATAGCTTTCCTGTCGCTTGGGGTCGTCGGGGGGATAGTTGTCCCTGGCCCAGTTCTGAAGGCCCCGAGAGGGGCTGCTCATGGAGACCAGTGAGCCGAAACGATCCCCCCGGTTGATGTCCATGCAGTTGGCCACGGGGCCGAGGCCGTGGCTTGGATAGAGGTTCCCGTTGCGCTGCATGGAGTGGGCCCGGCGCCAGAGTCCCTCGTTCCGATCCTCGAACTTGATGGCCCGGAGGTCGTGAAGGTAGCCGCCTTCGGCATGGACGATCTCACCCAGGAGGCCCAGCTTCACCAGGTGGAAGCAGAGCATTTCCATCCGGCCGTAGTTGCAGTTCTCCATCAGGACGCAGTGCTTCTGAAGCCTTTCTGCCGCCTCCACCATGGCCCAGCAGTCGTCGATGGTGTAGGCCGCCGGGACCTCCGTCGCCGCGTGCTTCCCGTTCTCCATGGCCGAGAGGAGCACCGGCACGTGCCATTCCCAGGGAGTGGCGGTGTACACCAACTCCAGCTCCTCCTCCGCGCACAGGCGTTCGAAGTCCCGCTCCCCGCTGGTGTAAACCGTGGGACGGGGGAAGCCGGCTTCCTCAACCAGTCGGGCGGACCGCTCGGCGGCCTCGGGGACGATGTCGCAGACGGCCGTGATCTGGCAGCCGTCGATCCCCAGGATGTTCCGCACGTGGGAAGTTCCCTGGAGCCCCACGCCCACCATCCCGATCCTCACCAGATCCATGGGCGGAGCTGCGAAGGGTTGGTCGGGCGCCGGACCCAGCTCCGCCCGTTGAAGCCGAGGTTTCGCGGGCCCATCCTTCCCTGTCCCGGGGGTGCAGGCTCCGAGGGCGGCCAGACCGAGCCCGGCGGCGCCGAGCTTCAGGAGGTCCCGACGGTCGATGCCATCGCTTTTCACCGGGTCCTTCTTGGTCTCTCGGTTTTTCGGGTCGGCCTCAGCACGGTTGGTCATGGGTTCCTCGTGGGTGCATCGTTGTTGACCGCCACCCGATCCTCCTGGACGGGGCGCGGTTCGAAGGACTTAAGAGGGCGCCTAGTAAAGGGAAATTGAAACGGCCAGGGGCTTCGGTGCCCCTGGCCGTTTGAAGTTGGGGCAATCCGGCATTGGAGCCGGCCTGCCCTACGCTTCCCGTAAGTCTTACTTCTTCACGCCCTTGAAGGGGAT
>JBDRDQ010000044.1:0-2486 GCA_043820695.1 Gemmatimonadota bacterium
GCGGCGACGGACATCGAGGTCGGCAGGCCGGTTCAGCGCGTGGATCCGAGCAAACAGACGCCCATGGCCGGGGTGGGAATCGAGTCGGACAACATCCGGGAGGTGGCGGACAAGATGGTTCGATCCCTCCTGCGGGCGCCGGCCATCTCCCGGGCCAAGGCGCCGCCCACCGTGGCCCTTCTCCCCGTGCGGAACAACACCCGTTTCCCCATCAACAAGCAGATCTTCCTCACCCTCATCAAGGCCCGGCTGAACAGCCAGGCGGGAGGGCGCATGTATTTCCTGGCCCGCGACGAGCTCCAGGCCGTCAAGAGCGAGCGGCAACTCAAGCGCGAGGGGGAGGTGGACTACGATCCCCGGAGAAGGCGGCAGGCGGTGGCGGGGGCCGATTTCTTCCTCACCGGTCGCCTGGAGGGGCTCAGCACCGCCAGCCGCCGGGGAGTCTCCGACTACATCGTCTATACCTTCAAACTCATCGATACGGAATCCTCGGTAGAATTGTGGGAGGACATCGTCGAGATCAAAAAAGAGGGTCTCGATGACGTGATCTACCGCTAGGGGGCTGCGATGGCCGGACTTTCCCCGCGCATTCCTCTGCTGCGGATGGTCTCCCTCCTGGCGGGATGTCTTCTCGCGGCGGGTTGCGCGGCGGCCTACGGGCGACAGCAGGTTCCCGACGGGATCTACCGGTCGGCGATCCGGGGGAAGCCTCCCTACCTGCACGCCATGATCCGGGACCTTCTGGAGGAGGGAGAGCGAAACCGGGTCCTGAACTGGAACCGCATCGCCCTTCGCGCCCTGCGCCGGGGGGACCGGGAAAACGCCAAGAGCTACTTCGACCTTTCCATCCGCGAGATCAACACCATCTTCGCCAACACCGAGCGGGCCAATCAGGCGCGGAGTCTCTGGTTCAAGGAGGAGGTGAAGAGCTTCAAGGGGGACCCCTACGAGCGTGCGATGGTGTTCTTCTACCGGGGGCTTCTCTATTACGTGGATGGAGAGCTGGACAACGCGCGGGCCGCCTTCCGCAGCGGCCAGCTCCAGGACGCCTTCGCGGAGGAGTCGCAGAACCGCTCGGATTTCGCGGTGTTCGAATACCTGGAGGGGCGCGTCACCCAGCGGATCGACTCCCCGGCGGAGGCCTTGGAGATTCTTGAGCGCCTGAAAAGGCTTAATCGGGGAATCCCCGTCCCTCGGCCGGAGGAAAACGTGCTCCTGGTCGCCACCCTGAACCAGGGGCCGATCAAGTACGCTTTCGCCCGGGACCCGCATCAGCTCCGCTACAGGACGGCGCCCGCGCTGCTGAAGGGTGTGCTCCTGCTGATGGACGGCGAGGTTCTGGGAGGGACTGTCCGGGCGGAGGATCTCAACTTCCAGGCCACCACGCGCGGAGGGCGCGAGTTCGACCACATCATGGAGGGGAAGGTGGTTTTCAAGCGGACGACGGGCGAGCTGGGAACCGCCGCCCTGGCCACGGGGGCGGTTCTGGGACGGGCCGCGGGCGGGTCCCGGTCCAGAAAGGCGCGGGAGAAACTCGCTGTGGCCAGCCTGGCCGCCCTCACCACCGGCGTTTTCTTGAAGGCTCTTTCGGGATTCGCCCGCACCGAGGCCGATACCCGGACCTGGATGGCCCTGCCGGGCCAGATCTACCTCTGGAGCGGAAGGCTGCCTCCGGGAGAGCATCGGATGGAGATGCGATACTACACGGTGGAGCCCGGAAACGGGCGGGAGGTGTTTCGGGGCGGAGCCGGTCCGCCCGAACGGGCGCGGCCTTGGCTGGGCAGAATCGCCGCCTTCGAAAGGAAGGACCTGCGCCGCGAGTTCAGCGTCCGGATCGAGCCGGGGCGGAATGACACCCTGATCTTCGTGCCCTCCCCGAACGCCCTGGACGGCTGAGGGATACCCCGGGGGATTCGCGCCCGAGGGAGAGAGAGGAAAAGAGCTTCGGAGCGGGTGCTCGGAGGGCGCGCGCCGCCGATGGGAGA
Source organism: Gemmatimonadota bacterium (assembly GCA_043820695.1). Taxonomy (GTDB): domain Bacteria; phylum Gemmatimonadota; class Gemmatimonadetes; order Longimicrobiales; family Gaopeijiaceae; genus JABDNZ01. The sequence goes on from JBDRDQ010000044.1 coordinate 1,986, forward strand.
TTCCCCGGATTGTCGCCGCCGGGAGGAAGGGGGAGCGAATGGGATCGAAACGATGGGTCGCCCTCTTGGTCGTGTTCCTCGCGTTGGGGGGGTGCGAGGGGGCCTACCGCGCGGAGAAGGTTCCGCTGGCCGACGTGGAGGATCGGGAGACCTTCGTGTTGCTCACGAAATCGCTTCAAGGCCAAGTGACCGTGGAAGGACAGCGGGCGAAGTGGAACGAGGCGAATCTGCTCGAGGTCCAGGCGCGCATCCGGAACCGGACCGAGGAACCCCTTCAGGTGGAGGTCCAGACCGTATTCAAGGACGCCGAGGGTTTCTCCACGGACGACGAGGCCGTCTGGCGGCGCCTGATGTTCGAGCCCAACGAGACGAAGATCTATCGGGTGAATTCCCTCAACCCCAAGGCGAGGCGGTTCACCATCCGGGTCCGCGAGGTCCAGTAGGAGGAGGGAGAGAGCCATGCGCCATTCTGTTCGCGCCGCCTTGATTCTAGCTCTCGGC
>JBDRDQ010000045.1:0-5456 GCA_043820695.1 Gemmatimonadota bacterium
AGGATCTCCTCAGGGTCGATGAGTTCTCCGTCCATCCGGCACACTCCCATCACCTCAGGGCCTGTCCGGCCCCGAAACGCCACTCCCGCCACTCTCTCCACCTCCCGGCGATACTGGCCAAAATTCAACTCAGCCACCACCACCCGTTGGGCATCTTCCATCGCCTCAATCAGTGCCAGATCCGGCACCGGCCAAAGAGATAGAACTTCCAGGCTGGAGAGAGCCAGGCCCCGGACTCGGCCCCTCACGACGGCCTCCCGCGCCGCCAGCGCCGTGACGCCGTAGCTGAGAATCAGGGTCCGAGCCCCCGGCTCCCGGTCCCACCGGACCTGGGAAATCTCGCTGGTGTGAGCATTCACCTTCTCCATCAGATGCTGGCTCAGGGCGGAAATCTGCTCGGGCCACTTGGCTTGGTAACCTGCCTCGTCATGGGAGGAGGTGGTGAACCGGACCACGTGGGGGCCGCCGAAATGGGCCATCGGGGGGACCTGTTCCGGTCGCTCGACTCGGTAGGGAACGAAGGGCTCGTCCGCCGGGGCCAGAGTCCGGGGCCTTACAGAAGCCGGTTCCAATGAACGGGAATCCACCGTAGCCTTCCCCATCACGGTGTCCTTGTCGGTGGCCAGAAAGACCGGGGACCGGAACCGTTCGGCCAGGTCGAATGCTCTCAGGGTCAGAGCGTATGCATCGGGCAGGTCCACAGGGGCCAAGACGATTACAGGGAAGCCCCCAGAGGTACACCAGCGGAGGAACTGGATGTCGCCCTGGGCCACGGCGGTAGCCGATCCGGTGGCGGGCCCCATGCGTTGGGCATCCACAATGACCATGGGAACTTCCCCCATGATGGCCAGGCCAATATTCTCGCTGAAGAGGGAGATCCCCGGCCCGCTCGTGGCGGTCATCACTCTTCGGCCGGCCAGGGCAGCGCCGATACAAAACCCCATGGCCGCGATCTCATCTTCGGCATGGACTCCAACGCCTCCCACTTTGGGGAGTTCTCGGAGCAGGTGGGTTAGGATGGAGGTGGAGGGGGTTATAGGGTACCCCGCAAAGAAATCGCATCCGGCGTGAATGGCCGCCCTGGCGATCACCTCCCCACCATCCAGGAATTCTCTCATTTCGTGCCCTGCCTCCTACAAGCACCCTGGGGATCTGAGGGAGAAGCGGCAAGAAGCGTGCGAGCGGCCCCTTCCCGAGTTCGGATATTACGAGGTAAAGCCCCGCCAGCGAAACGATGGTGTCCAGGTGGGCCAATGTCGGCCTGGCCAATTCGGAGAGGGCGGCGGTTCCCCCCAAGCGTCACCGCCCCCAACACCTTACCTTATCGCCGCCACCTTGAGGGGGCGGTGAACCTTGAGAAGACATCCAACCGAATCGGGACACTGACCGGCCTGGACTCATGAACTGGAAGCAATTCAAAGAGAGGTTTTTCTCCGACCCCACCCGGGTCCTGGCCCTATCGGGTGGAGGGGCCCGTGGGATGGCCCACATCGGCGTCCTCCAGCACCTCGACGGCCTCTCCATCAAACCGGAGCTGGTCACCGGGACAAGTATGGGTGCGGTGGTGGGGGCATGGTACTGCCTGCACGGGTCCAGTGACGGCCTAGCGGCCATGGTCCATGGTCTCTTCGAAAGCGAACTCTTTGAAAAACTCGATCTGGACGAACTCATGGATGACGATGAGGGGGTTCGGGACAGCTTCGAAGAGTTTTCCAGAAGAACGAAGGCCCTTTTCACCCTGTCCAAAATGGTGCGGCGGATGTCCGTCGTTGAGCCCGGTTTCATGGAAGAGGTCATGAGCCGGCTGTACGGCGAAGCCACCTTCGCCGATCTCAGGATTCCCTTTGTGGCCGTGGCTACGGACCTCTACAGCGGGGAGGACGTAGCCCTGACCCAGGGCAGCCTGGCCGTGGCCGTCCAGGCCAGCGCCTCCATTCCGGGGGTCTTTCCGCCGGTGGCTATGAACGGGATGTTGATGGTGGACGGCTACATCACCAAAAACGTCCCCGTACCGGAACCGGGGGAGCCGCCGAATCGAGCCGACGTGATCGTCGTGGACGTCCAGCGCAACCTGGAGTCCAACGGACCTTGGAGGAATGGGATCGAGGTCGTAGCCAGGGCCGAGTGGATCATGCAAATCCAGCTGAACCGCTACTATCTGGACCGGGCGGACCTGGTCCTCGTACCGGATGTCCGGCACGTGCACTGGGCGGACTTCGGGCGCATCGACCAGTTGATCGAGGCCGGTCGCACGGCAGCAGTTGAAAAAGAGGAGGAGATCATCCGGCTTTTCGGATGACTGTGGGTGGCGAAAACTCCGTCTGCTGCGAAATTGCTGGCTTTTTCACGGCCAGTAGGAGCAGGCGTCGATGTGGTCGCCCTCACCCAGGTTGGCGGACTTCATCACCGGTACGCCCGCCGGATCGCTGCCTGACCTTCCGCCTTCCCGCGATTGTCGGGTGCACAAGTCAGCGATATCCCAGCCAGAGGCCCCACCCAGCCTTTGTCGCCCCCCCACCTTGCCCGCTCCTCAACTCTGCTCACATCTTGACTCCCTCAGTCCCACGGCTATCCGGCCCAGGAAACCCACGCGAGGGGGAACGAGATGAACAGGCGGACCTTTTTCCTAGTGGTGCCCGTAGTAGCCCTTCTTCTTGCCTTCGCCCCAGCCCCGATCCGTGCCCAAAGCCCCGAGATCCTTTTCGATCACAACCACACCTTCAGTGAGGTTGTGGACTACCTGGAGGCTGTCGTAGAGGCCTACCCGACCCTCACGAAGCTCCACAACATCGGAAAGAGCTACCAGGGCCGGGACCTCCTGGTTCTCGAGATCACCAATCAGGATACCGGCGACGGCCTCGCGAAGCCGGGGTTCTGGATGGATGGAAACCTCCACGCCGGTGAGGTCATGGGCGCCGCCGTGTGCCTCAAGAACATCGACATCCTGGTGAAGGGGTACGGTAACGATCCCTTCATCACCGATCTGGTGGACACCCGGACTATCTACATCATGCCAAAGCTGAATCCGGACGGATCCGACTACTACATCCACAATCCCGACGGCATGCGGAGTAGCGTCCGGCCCCACGACTCGGATCGGGACGGCGCTCTGGACGAGGATCCTCCGGAAGACCTGGACGGGGACGGATACGTCCTCCAGATGCGGTTGAGGGATGAGACGGGCCCCATGAAGACCTCTCCCGACGACGCCCGGCTCATGGTCTCAGCGGAGGCAGGTGAGAAGGGGGAATGGCGGACCTACTCCGAGGGGATCGACAACGACGGTGACGGCCGCTTCAACGAGGACGGCGTCGGAGGCCTGGACATCAACCGGAACTGGCCGGGGCAGTGGCAGCAGGAGCATATCCAGGGAGGGGCCGGGCCTTACGCCCTGTCGGAACCGGAAACCCGGGCGGTCGCCGAGTTCCTCCTCTCCCACCGGAATGTCACCGGCCTTATCAACCACCACATGGCGGGGAACTTCGTCTACCGGCCCCCGACAGCCCTCCACTTCGATCCCGTCACCGGGGAAGAAGAACCCATGGCTCCCGCGGACCTGGCTGCCTTCGAGTTCTTCGGAAGCAAATACACCGAGCTCATCAACGGGCAGGATGTCGTGCCGGTGTTCGGTCGGGGTGGGCCCCCGAGGTATGGGGCCATCTGGGGTGTGATGATTGGATGGGCCTATGACCACTACGGCGTCTTCAGCTGGGTCCCCGAAATGGGTTCCTACGCTCCCTTCTGCGATTACGACGATGACGGGGACGCCTCGGAAGTCGAGCGGCTGCAATGGAACGACACCGAGATGGATGGGAAGATCTTTGTCGACTGGACACCCTTTGATCACCCTCAGTTGGGGGAAGTCGAGATCGGGGGATGGGTGTCCAAAGTGTATGACCGGACCCGCGGGACCTACACGAACACGATGACGACACCCGGGCCGGTCTTCGAGGAGTTCCTGGAGGAGCATTCGGCCTGGAACAGCTGGATGGCCTCAATGTCGCCTCTGGTACGGGTCACGGAGGTCACCGTCATGCCGGAGGGATCCGGCTACATGAAGGTCACCGCCATGGTGCAGAACCAGGGGTACCTGCCCACGAACGTCACCGAGCAGGCCATTCGTAACGAGACCGCCAAAACCGTAAAGGTGTCTGTCTCCCTGGAAGGTGCCGAGCTGGTCTTCGGAGAAGAAACCGTGGACATCGGGCACCTTTCCGGCAATCGCTCACTCCCCGAAACGGTGGAGTGGATGATCAGATCCACGGGTAGCGGGATGCCGACAGTCGTCGTGACGGCAGTGTCGGAGAAAGGCGGCACCCACTCGAAGACCTTGATTCGCTGATGAGGCCGGCCTTCGTTGTGTTAGGTGATGTATGCCACCACCGGGGGGCGGAGACGGTCTTCCGATTAGAAGATAAACAGGTCCTCCACCCCCAGATCTGCCTTAAACTCCAGGGCGATCCGGTCCTCGCCCCACTCGGGATGATCGGACGAGATTCTACGGATCAGGCTGATGTGGCCGCGAGGGATTCTGGGTCGGCCGACAAGCCCACCCGATCGTCGTCGCCAGTAGCGGCGGTATCCTTCCCGATGCCACTTGAGGGTCGTTGCTGGCTTAGCCAGGACCAGGGCCGAGCCATGGGATCATGATCCCACGGTCCGGTAGCGAAGGCCGAAACGTCAACCCCGGCTGGGTACTCGATGCCCTCAGATCACGTCCTTCAACCGCCCTGGGCTCAGCACCCCCAGCGACATAACCATCTGAAAAGCCTCTTCAACCGTGAAGTCCGTCGGGACGACGTCCGAGGCCGGGAGAATCTGAAGAAACCCGGTCGTGGGGTTCGGCGTGGTTGGCACGAACACCGTCCTCCAGGAGGAACCGTCGGAACTCTCAAAGCTGGAGGTGACGAACCCGATCGATCTCAACCCGGGACGGGGAAACTCCACGATTACCACGGACCTGAAAGCGGAACGATCCTTTCGTTCAAAGGCGGAAACCACCTGTCGCGAGGCTTTGTAGATGACGCGAACCAACGGAACCCGCAGGAGAATCTCCTCCGCCAAGGAGATGATCCTTCGTCCCACAATGTGCGCAGTAAGCTCGCCGAGGGCATAAACGACCAGGAGAAGAATGACCAGCGACAGGGCGACTCTGGCCGCGGGCGGCCAGTGATCCACCGCCGGGTCGAGAATGGGAAGAATAATCCCGGCGGTGAATCCGAAGAGGGCCCTGAGGACGAAGATCGTGATAAAGAGAGGTATGAGTGCCGCAACCCCTGAAACGAGCCGGCTGCGAATTCGCCCGAGGGGCTTTCCCATTCTTACTCCTGGTTGTTGGTCCGGCCCTGGATCGAGCCCTCCCGCAGGCTCACGCCGAAGGCTTCCCCTTCTTCCGGCTTCCCCAAGCCACCCAGCCCACGGCGACCGCCAGAAGAAAATAAACGAAAACGGATGCC
>JBDRDQ010000046.1:0-3174 GCA_043820695.1 Gemmatimonadota bacterium
ACTCGGCCATCTGGATCGCCTGGGCGCTAAGCAAGACCGGGGGTAAGCTGATTACCGTGGAGATCGATGAGAGACGCTACAACCAGGCTCTTGCCTATTTCAAGGAAGCGGGGCTGAGCGATTTCATCGACGCTCGCCTGGCCGATGCCCACGAACTGGTGCCCATGTTGGAAGGGCCCTTCGACTTCGTGTTCATCGATGCCGACAAGGACTGGTACACCAGGTATGTCAGGGCCGTGCTCCCCAAGGTGGCGGTGGGAGGGTGTATCAGCGCGCACAACGTGGCGGGGCGGCGCACCGGGTGGGTGAAGGATTTCCTGGATGCCTTGGAGAGCACCCCGAACTTGGAGACTGAAATTCAGGGCTCCCGGAGTTCAGGGATCTCGGTGAGCTTCAAGAGAAGGGAAAATGGATTGCCTGGCTGGCGACTACGATCCAGGTGACCAGGATGCCGCTGGTGAAGGCCCCGACGTAGACGTGGCCGGTGCGGCGATAGAAGAAGGTGCTCACCAGGCCCACGATGGTCATGATGGGGAGGAACTGAAAGGTGATGATGGTCCAAAGCGGCTCGGACGGAATGGCCAGAGTACCGCCCAGGAGCAGGGGCACATACTGATAAAGAAGGAGTCCGGCAAAGCCAAGAACGAGGAGGCCAACGTTCATTGCCATCTCACGGGCCAGGGTCAGTCCCTCCCTCCTCAGCTGACCGTGGAGAACCGTGGCCAGCACCAGGAAGAAGCCGACGAAGGGTAGAGTGTACGCCATGGCGATTCGGGTTTGCAGTGGGCTCATGGGCCGGACCGCAAAAACCCAGAACCTGAAGTCAGACTTGAAGATAAAGGAACCCGTCCTCGTTGCGACGTACCCTGCAAGCACAACCAGGAGGGCCAGGACAAAGGACTTCCCGATTTTCCGCCAGGAGATCGTTCCCTCCCAGGTAAGGCCATAGCTGCCTGCTGTGGCGCCCCGCTTCCGGTTCACACCTAGGTGCCAACCCGTGAACAAGACCAGGGATACGAGGCCGACCAACGTAGTCCAGGTGATTACCTGATTCGTGATGCCTTGAGGAAAGAGGGCACTGGCTGCGAAACCCAAAGCAGCGGCGAGGCCCTTGAAAGGGAAGAGGGTCGCTACCGGCAGAATAACGAAAGCTCCGGCCGCGACCCACCACCCCGTTCCTGTGGCGGACTCGGGCGGCAACGGCGCCTCCACGAGATCTGCGAACAGGGGGGCTCGGAGGAGCAGGGAGCCCACCGGAAAGAGGAGGAGGACCATCCCCACCAGGGCGATGAGTGTGCCGAACTCCCGCCAGAACCAGATCTGATTCGAGGACGGGAGGTCGTTGCCTCCCTTCAGGGTGTTCTGGAACCAGTCCACGGCGTGGCCGATGGCGACCCGGGAGAGGTGATCGCCGGGATGGGTTACCGGCGGCTGGTACAAGACGCGAGCGGTGCCCTCCGCAATGGACCCGTAGATTCGGCCCGGAACGACATTCTCCCCGGTGCTGAAGAAGGTCTTCAGGCGGTCGGTGCCGACGATGTCACTCGCAACAGGTACGCCCCACATGGTCCGTGAAAATTCGTCGAACCGGGAAAAAACCACGGCGACGTTCCGCAGGGGGGCTGAGGTATCCGACGGACCTCTGGCGGTTCCAACGGAAGACCCTTCCAGGACGATGGAGCTGTACCCGTCCGGCATTGCCGCAGCCGCGGCCAGGACCGCCCATCCTCCCATGGAATGGCCCTCGAGTCCAATGTTGTTTGGGTCCACGATGTCCAGGGTCCTTAGGAAGGCCAGGGCGGGAGGGCCTCCGAACCCATTGGCTCCGCTGGGCGGGTCGGAAAGCCCATGCCCTGTCTGATCGGCCGCCAGGACCACGTATCCCCGGCGGGCGAACTCGATAGCGAAGCCTGCTTGGGTCTCGTGGGTGTTGATGTAGCCGTGGATTGCCACGATGCCGGGGGCGAGATTCTGGCTTGTCACTCCTTTCGGCACATAGAGGCGGGCGTTCTGGACGATTCCACCTGGTCCCACGAACTGAACGTCCCTGATCCTGACGGTTCCACCGTTGGTCTGGGTCAGGGACGCCATGAGGCCGCCCAGGACCATCAGGCTCATGGAGAGAAACAGCAGACGCCTCACGGGTGCCCTCCGGCCCGAACCATCCCATCATACACCAGCCCTACCCAGCGGTCAGGCTCCATGAAAGACCCTTCCCGGGCCCATTGCGCATCCAAGTCCGCGGTGGGATGGGCCGCCACCACCTCTTCCCGACTCATCCCACGGGTGATCATGGGATCCAGGCGGTCCCGGACCGTGCGAAGCATGTCGACGAAGGCCTGCAGGGCGGCCCGGGTGGCCAGGAGGCCATGGCCGGGAATGAAGAGAGTAGTCTCGTTGGTGTGGGCCAACACGTCGTCGATGGCGCGAACCATCCCCCGGATGTCTCCGCCGAAATCCACGTCGATGAAGGGGTACATTCCGTTGAAGAAGAGGTCTCCCATGTGGATCACGTTGGCGTCTCGGAAGTGGACGACGGCGTCCCCGCTGCTGTGGGCGGAAGGCATGTGGACCAGGTGGATCAGGTCTCCGTTCCAGGCCAGGTTCAGCCGGTCGTTGAAGGTGAGGACCGGGCGTGCCTCAGGGGGCGCGGTGGGGACGGCCCGATTGTTCAGCGCGGCAAAGACTCGGTCCTCAGCCAAGAGTGGCCCGACATTCTCATGAGCCACCAACACCGCTCCGGCCCGGGCCAGGGGCCCGTTGCCTCCGGTGTGGTCGAAGTGCCAATGGGTATTCACCACGAAACGTAGGGTCGGATCGCCGCCTGCCGCCTGGGCCAACCCGCGGACGGTGTCCAGGATACGGTCCGAGAGCTCGGCGTAATCCGCATCCACCATGAAGATGCCGTCGGGGCCCACGAAGACAGCGAGGTTTCCGCCTGCTCCGGTGACCATGTGGACACCGCCCCGAACCGCCTCCACCTGGATCGGGATCTGTGCCGGATCGGTCTGGGCCCGTAGGGAACCCCCACTCAGCGGCTGGAGCAGGAGGGTGAGGAGGAGGGGAGCGGCGAACCGGAAAGGTTTACGAGTCATGGGGGTACACTCCTCTGTTCCGGGCGTCTGGGGTTCGCAAGACGACTACCCCGGAAGAGTGTTCGACCTCAGGCCTCCG
>JBDRDQ010000047.1:0-11258 GCA_043820695.1 Gemmatimonadota bacterium
GCTTCCGGATTCGTTGGCGGACGGTGATTGAGCATCTGCGGCTGGCTTTTCCGGGGCAGGACGCCCAATGGCGGCAATCGGTGGCTCGGGCATCGTTCAGGCACCTGGGCAGAGAGGCAGTGGCGACCTTCCGACTGGGCCGGATGGATGTCGCTGAGATCAGGGAGCGGACCGAGGTGGTGGGCTTTGATGCCGTGAGAGAGGCGGCGGCTGAGGGGAGGGGGCTGCTCGTCGTGACGGGCCACTTCGGGAATTGGGAGATGGGAGGAGCTTCAATAGCCGCCCATGGGATTCCCGTCGATGTCATAGGCCAGCGGCAGAGGAATCCCCTCTTCGACGCCGACCTGAACGCCAACCGCAATCGGCTGGGAATGGCGGTTATCGAGCGGGGGGAAGCTCCGAAACGGGTTCTTCGAGCTCTTCGGGCAGGCCGGGCGGTGGGAGTTGTGGGGGACCAGAATGTCCGCCGTGGTGGCGTGTTCGTGGACTTCTTTGGAAGGCCCGCTGCCACCGCTCGGGGGACCGCCCTCTTCGCCCTCCGAACGGGTTCTCCCATCTTTCTTGGAATCGCCAGTAGGACGCCCGGCTTCCCGCAGCGTTACCGAGTCACCTTCGAGCGTGTAGAATTCACACCCAGCGGTGAGATGGAAGAGGATGTGCGTCGGCTGACGGAAGCCCACACGCGGCACCTGGAACGACATGTGAAAGAGACGCCGGAACAGTATTTTTGGCAGCACAGAAGGTGGAAGACCCGCCCGCTTGGTGAGGAATAGGGGCAGGACGGATCCTCCGGAGGTCCTCCCGGTATCTATTCCCAGGCGAGGAGGGAGGGGCGGGTTCGGTGGAGGAAACGCAGGGGTTCTGGGGTATGAAATGATGGGGCGGGGCCATGGGGTGGTGGGGTACCCGAAAAGAAAGCGATCCACGTGATCTATATAACCATTCCTGCTCACAACGAGGAGGGCACGGTTGGCGTTCTCCTCTGGAAGATCCGGAACGTCATGGGTGAGTTCGGCCGGGACTACGAAATCCTGGTTATGGACGATGCCTCCACAGATGGCACCCAGGAGGTGCTCCGCCGGTATCGTCGGAGCCTCCCCTTGCGGGTCTTTCACTCTGAGGAACGATTGGGCTATTCGGGGGCCCTGGAACGCCTGATTCGGGAGGCCATCGATCGAGCCCCCTACCCGAAACGCGACGCCATCGTGACCCTCCAGGGAGACTTCACGGAGCACCCCGAATACCTGGTTCCCTTGGTAAAGACTCTGGAAGGTGGAGCCGACGTGGTGGCGGGGAGCCTCAACGGGATCGATAGCAGGGCTCCCTTCCCCTTCCGGGTCGCTCGATGGGTGGCGCCGCGGCTCTTGAAGTCGTCTCTCAAGTCCTGCCCCGTATCCGATCCGTTCTCCAGCTTCCGAATCTATCGCGTCATCGTATTGAAGAAGGCCCTTCGGGATCTGGGGGAAGCTCCGCTGATTCGGATGCGTGGCTGGGCAGGGAACGTCGAGCTCCTGGACCTTGCCGTCCACCACGCACGGCGGGTGGAGGAGATTGGCCTGGACCTTCGTTTCGACATTCGGACTCGGAAGTCACGGTTCAGGACGCTCACTACGCTCCGGGAGCTGAACCGCATTCGGGGGAAGGTGGATTGGATCCCTGAGAAGGAAGTGGCGTGAAGACCCGGCTTCCCATCTTGGTGGCGCTCTGGTCAGGCCTGGTGGGTTTGGGCGCAGAGGCTCTCCCTGGTCAGATTCCTGAACTCATAGGTCCAGTGACGACTCATATCGACCCCCCTATGAAGGTCCCCTTCGGCCCGGGTGAGGATCTGACCTACCAAGTGAAGTTGGGTGTCTTCAGTGTCGGCGAAGGGCACATGCAGGTGATCGGCCTGGATTCTGTTCGGGGCCATCTCACCTACCACACCTCGCTTCGAATCGAAGGAGGAGTTCCGCTCTTCCGGGTGAACGATGACTTCCAATCCTGGTTCAGTGTCCAGGATCTGGTGAGCCATCGTTTCATCAAGAACCAACGGGAGGGAGGATACCGGGCCTACCGCCACTACGAGTTCTACCCCGAGGAGAGGCGTTTCGAACGTGGGGACAACGACGAAGTCAAGGACATGCCCACGGATCAGCCGCTGGATGACGTGTCCATTCTATACTTCGTCCGCTCGCTGCCTCTTGAAGTGGGGGCGGAATACAGCCTGGACCGGTACTTCAAGGAGGATGGGAACCCGGTCGTGATCAGGGTGCTCCGGATCGAGACCATCGAGGTGCCTGCAGGCCGGTTCGAGACCATCGTGGTCCGGCCCATCATCCGTACCAAGGGCCTCTTCAGCCAGGGTGGTGAGGCCGAGCTGTACTTCACGAATGACGAGCGGAAGATCCTGGTGCTTATGAAATCGAAGGTCCCCCTGGTGGGGTCCCTGACCCTCCATCTCAAGTCCATTGTCGAAGGGCATCCCCTTCGGCCATCCTCCGGGGCCCAGAAGGACGGTCCGCCCGCCCCGGGGCCGGGCGGTTCTCCTCTGACAGCGCCATGAGTTCCGATCCTGATCCTCTGAAGGTTGCGCGGGCTTTTCCTGAGGCCGACCTCTCAAAGATCAGAACCGTCTCCCTCGAAGGCCGCCTGAACAAGGTATCGGCCTCCGCTCTTGCGGGCCTGCCCGAAGCGGAGGGGTCATTCAGGGATTTCCTGGCCTCACTCCCAGGTATCCTGGAGGCCGAGTCCTTCCGGTCCGTGGCCCGGGGTGTGGCCCTGGCGGCCCAGGGGGGGCGGGGAGTCCTCTGGATGCTTGGCGGGCACACCATCAAGACCGGTTTGGCGCCCCTCTTCATTCGGATGATGGATCGGCGTGGCGCCGGTTTTTTTGCCGGAAACGGTTCGGTGGCGATCCACGATTATGAGGTAGCCCGATGGGGCGCCACGTCGGAGGAGGTGGACGCGGGGCTGGAGGACGGCACCTTCGGTATGGCCGAGGAAACGGGCCGGGAGATGAATGAGGCGCTTCGGCATGGGGCCGAGCAGGGAATGGGATTCGGGGAAGCTCTAGGGTGGGCCCTATCCAAGCGGGAAGATCTTGTGGCCCCTGACCGGTCCCTCCTCCTCCAGGGCTACCTACGGGGAATTCCGGTCGGCATTCATGCCGCCATCGGTTGCGAGATCATCCATCAGCATCCGGCCGCCGACGGAGCCGCCATCGGCGCCTGCTCCATGCGGGATTTTCGCCGTATGGCTGAGTGGCTTCCGGCCATCCATGAAGGTGGTGCGGTCTTGAATCTGGGGTCGGCCGTCATTATGCCGGAGGTCTTCCTCAAGGCCCTGACCATGGCCCGGAACCTCCACCAGGGGGTACCCCGTGGGTTTCTGGCGGCGGACTTCGATATGATCCGGCAGTACCGCCCCTGGATGAACGTGGTCGAGCGGCCCACCCGAACCGGTGGGGGTAAGGGCTTCAGGATCACGGGGCACCACGAGATCATGATTCCGCTGCTGGTCTGGGCAGTGGAGGAGTACCTCGCAAGCCCCCTCCCGGAAGTCCTAGGCGGAGAGTAGTCGGAACCCCCCCCTTCCTATGCGTCCGGTATCCGCTGACCCGAAAGGACCCACCCTTCGAACCCAGCGGTTGAGGTGGGTCTGGCTGCTGGCCCTTCCGTTCCTCTACTTCTCGCGGCCCTCTCCCCACCTGCTCCTCGTCGGTGTTCCGATTTCTTTCTCAGGTCTCCTGCTGAGGGCATGGGCGGCAGGGTGCATCCACAAGGATCGGGAGTTGGCGGTTGGGGGGCCTTACAGTCGCCTAAGGCATCCCCTGTATGTCGGGAGTTTTCTCCTGGGTCTTGGGCTTGCGGCGGCCGGTGGACGATGGTGGTTTCCCGCCCTCTTCTTGGGCCTCTTCGTTTGGCTGTATCATCGAACCACGATGGCTGAAGATGGGGCACTGGTTCGCCGATTCGGTCAAGACTATGAATCCTACCGGGACCGGGTTCCGGCCTTTATCCCCCTCCCCAGGCGTTACTCCTCCCCCATCCCCACCCCTACCTGCACTCCGGGCTTCCGATTCTGGCTCTACCTTCGAAACCAGGAATGGCAGGCGGCTCTGGGAGCCCTGGTTGGCTACGGGCTTCTTTGGTTGAGGATGTCTCTGCCTGGGTGAGCGGTGAGCCGGGGAGGATCGGGAGTGGGATTGCGGCCGGCGAGGTTCGCTGGAAGGTTGAGGGGGTCGAGGGTTCGAACGAAAGAAGAGGGGAAATGCCATGTGGAATAGAATGATGGGCCTGGCCTTGGTGGGCGCGGCTGCGTTCGGCTGTGGTCCGGCTGAGGAGGGAGAGGTGAGCGTGGGTGAGGCAGGGTCGGAGATCCAACAGAAGTTGGCCCAATACGAACTGGTCCGCCTCACGGCCGACGTGAGCCAACTCACCGAGGCTGAGAAGGCCATGATTCCCCTTCTGGTGGAAGCGGCCGACGCCATCACGGAGATCTTCTGGCAGGAGTCGTACGGGGAGAAGGCGGCCTTCCTTTCTTCTCTGGCCGATCCGGCCATGGAGGCCTACGGGGTGATCAACTTCGGCCCCTGGGACCGCATCGATGGGAATGCCCCCTTCGTCCCTGGCATGGGGGCGAAGCCGGCCGGGGCCCGTTTTTATCCTGAAGACATGACGGTGGAGGAGTTCGAGGCGGCGGTGGCGGCAGCCCCGGACGGGGGTGAAGGCCTGAGAAGCCTCTATACGTTGGTTCGCCGGGATGACGCGGGAAATCTGGTGGCGGTCCCTTATTCGGAGGCCTTCGCCGAGCCCACGAACCGAGCGGCTTCTCGACTTCTGGCCGCAGCGGAGTTGGCAGAGGATCCGGGACTCAAGAGGTATCTGGAGCTCAGGGCCGACGCTCTCCTCACCGATGAGTACCAGGCCAGCGACTTCGCCTGGATGGAGATGAAGGACAACGGGATCGATGTGGTGATCGGGCCCATCGAGACCTATGAAGACCAGCTCTTCGGGTTCAAGGCCAGCCATGAAGCCTTTATCCTGATCAAGGATCGGGAGTGGAGCCAGCGACTGGCCCGGTATGCTGCCTTCCTGCCCGGGTTGCAGACCGGCCTCCCGGTCCCGCCGGAGTACAAGGCCGAGACCCCAGGCGCCGACGCTGACCTGAACGCCTACGACGTCGTGTATGTGGGGGGCGATGCCAACGCGGGGTCCAAGACCATCGCCATCAACCTCCCCAACGACCCGGAGGTCCAACTCCAGCTCGGCGCCCGGCGGCTTCAGCTCAAGAACGCCATGCGGGCCAAGTTCGATCGAATCCTGGTTCCCATCGTGGATGTCCTCATGGCGGAAGATCAGCGGGGGCTGGTGACCTTCGACGCCTTCTTCGAGAACACCATGTTCCATGAAGTGGCCCATGGCCTGGGCATCAGGAATACCCTCACCGGCCGGGGCCCTGTCCGTCAGGCGATGCGGGATCAGGCCTCGGGGCTCGAGGAGGGCAAGGCGGATGTTCTCGGTCTGTACATGATCACAGCCCTCCAGGACATGGGGGAACTGGGTCCGGACCACGATCTCCAGGAGAACCTCACGACCTTCGTCTCCTCCACCTTCCGGTCCATTCGGTTCGGCGCCTCCAGCGCTCACGGGCGGGCCAACCTGGCACGCTTCAACTTCTTCCGGGAGATGGGAGCCTTTGAAAGGGATGAGGCCACCGGAACCTATCGGGTGGACTTCGGAAAAACGCTGGAGGCCATGAACGCTCTCTCGGAGAAGATCCTCACCTTCCAGGGGAACGGGGACTACGACGGAGTGGTGGCGTTCATGGAGGAGTACGGGAGCATCGGTCCTCAGCTGCAATCGGACCTGGATCGGCTGGCTGAAGCCGGCATTCCCGTGGACATCGTCTATGAGCAGGGTGTGGACGTCATGGGGCTGGGCATATAAATGGCGGAGGGCTCGGACCCTGAGAAGAAGCCTACCCGGGATCTGGCCCTGAAGAGCATTGCGGCCACCATCAATGGTGATATCGACGCCCACTGGCACTTTTACCGGGGTGACGAAATGGTGACGGCCCTGGATTTCGACAGGAAGTCTGGGCTCTCCATCGCCAGCTTCGAACCCGCCGTCGAGGGTTACAGGATACGGGACTAGCTGGAAGAGTCCAGTGTCTGCGCGGTCATCCACTCCGACAACGCCCAGATCATGCAGTTCCTCAACCTGGACGCGGCCAAGGCGTTACATGCCGCCAACGAGGCCGGGATTCCCATCACCAAGGCCGAAGTCGTGAACTGGTTCACCATGAACGCTGCCAAGGCCATAGGCATCGACGAGGTCACGGGCTCTCTGGAGGTAGGGAAGAACGCCGACGTCGCGATCTGGTCCGGGGATCCATTCAACAGCTGCACCAAAACGGAGAAGGCCTTCGTTGACGGGGCGCTTCTCTTCGACCGTCCTCAGCCGAACCCCTATCTCTTCGGCGAGTTAATGCTCGGGATCCGCCTTGGGGAGGTGATCCGATGAGGCTCAAGCGGAAACTTCCGAGTCTCGATCCCCGCCCCAATAGAAAGAGAGACCCACCCGCCGATTTTGGTAGGTGGGTCTCCCTTTCCTTGTGCCGGTTCCAATCCGACCAGGCCCTCTCTTACTTGCGATTGGCCTCCAGGGCGATGGAGATGTTGACGTCTCCACCAACAATTATCGTCTGGGCCCAGTTGGCCACGCCCACCTCGAACTCACGCCGGTCCACCTGAGTTGAGGCTTCGAAGCTGGCGATTTGGGCGACTCCACCCATCATCTCCTGCATCTCGGAGGGGAGGTCGGTAATCCCGAGAAGGTTGATGCCGAGCTCCACTTCCTTCGTGGTGTTCTTGATAGTGAGGTTGCCCGTGGCCACCAATTGATCCGGGGCCACCTGTCGAACAGAGGTGCTCTCGAACGTCATCTTCGGATACGTCTCGGCGTCAAAAAAGTCCGGGGAACGAAGATGATTGTCCCTACGGTCGTTGTTGGTATCCACGCTGGCCACATCGATGCTGACCTTCACCGTGCTGTTTTCCGGAGCCTCCGGATCAAAAACCAGGTCGACGTCGTAAGAGCTGAAATTTCCGGTGACCGGAGTGAAGAAGTGCTTGACCGAGAAGTTGATCTCGGTGTGGGGGGCGTCGACGTTCCATGACATCAGCTCTCTGGTCTCATCTACTCCCAAGGGTGTGCTGGTGGCGGCACCCATTGTAAGGACGCTGACCATGGCGAGACCGGGAAAAATCAGGCTTTTCCTCATTGTGTTTCTCCTCTGAAGGTCGGTTTCGAAACTGGGTTTATCTGTGTTTGTCACCCACAGAATACATCAAGCTTGAAATAGGTTCCAATCACAGACTCCACTGAGCCGGAAATAGGGTCCGGCGCCGGTAGCGCTGATTATCCGGGAGAGGTAGGATCAGGGCGGGAAGATGTGACTGGTGGTGCCTCAGCTCTTTCGACCGGCTTTGGTTTTCATGGCTCCACATGCTGCCGACCCGGACGGAGGTGGCGGTTTCGTCACCTCTGAGGGAGGAGGGGGACTCAGCGACGATGAACGGGAGTTCCTCAGAAGAGTCGCCTTGGACTCGATCCTATGTGGGTTGGAGAAGGGCCGGGCCTTGGAACCGGAGTTGGAGGCGGTCCCCCCTTGCCTTCGAGTACCGGGGGCTGCCTTCGTGACTCTGAACCTTCGCGGACAACTCAGGGGTTGTGTGGGGAGCTTCGAAGCCCGTCGCCCCTTACTTCAGGACGTGGCCCGGAACGCTTATTCCGCTGCTTTCAGGGACTTTCGCTTTCCCCCCCTTTCTACAGAAGAGTTTCCTGAACTCGAGCTACACATCTCCCTGCTGACGCCACTGGAGCCTCTGGGGGTGGAGAGCCGCGAGGATCTGCTGAGAAAACTACGGCCGGGGGTGGATGGGCTTCTCCTGGAGGAGCCCCCTCATCGGGCCACATTCTTGCCTCAGGTGTGGGAATCGTTGAGGGATCCCAAAGATTTTCTAGAGGAACTGTTTCTTAAAGCTGGGCTGCGGAGAGATCACTGGTCCGATGCGCTGCGGTTCCACCGCTACAGTGTGGAGGAGTTTTAGCTGCCCTTGGTGCGCAAACGCGGACCTTTGTTGCTGGCTCTTCTTCTAATCTTCCCCTAGAAAGGGGTGGGGCAGGAACTTGCCAACCTTTCGGGCCGAGTGGTGAACTCCGGCGGGGAACCGGCCACCGATGCGGAGGTTCGGATCCTGGCTCTCGGGTTGGGACCTGGTGCAGGACGCCGAGGCGAGTCTGGGGGAAACCCTCGCAGGCGCTCCCGGTGTCACGGCTTCCTACAATGGTCCTGGATCGAGCCGGCCCATCATCCGTGGATTGGGTGGGGATCGGGTCCGGATCCTGGAGGCTGGAGTCGGGAGCGGGGACGTGTCCAAACAGGGACCGGATCACGCCGTCGCCCTGGAGCCCATGGCTTCCGAACCCATCGAGATCGTCCGGGGGCCGGCGACCCTTCTGTACGGAAGCGGAGCGGTAGGGGGAGTCGTGAACGTCATCGACTCCCGGATTCCCAGGGAGCTGCCTTCATGCCCGATATCAGGCAGCGTCACGGGTTTGGGTGGGACGGTGGCGGATGAGCGTACCGGGGCCTTCGAGTTGAACATCGGATCGGGGCCTCTTGCCTGGCACCTCAGTGGGCTCCGCCGAAGGACCGGGGACTATTCGATTCCGGGCTACGCGGACCACCAACACCAAAATGAGGTTGGGCACGAAGGGGAGGACGGGCCTGAGGCCGGGGCCAATGGGGTATTGGAGAACAGCGCCATCGAAACCAATCGAGGGGCGCTGGGGCTGTCGTGGGGGGCGGTTTCTTACGTGGTACGGTGAGATTCTCTAAGTCCAGCGCGTAGGGGCCTTCACCCCCCGGAAGATGGGATTCCCGGAGCGGGCGGCCTGCGCCGCGCTCTGGCGCTCTTGTTCTCCCCGCCGCCGGAGGTCCTCGGGCACCTCCGGCTCTCCGCTGGACCTGGCTCGTCGGCTGATGGGACCCGGGGTCAGGGGCCTCAGCCCAGCTTCGCCTTGATCTTCTTGACGTTGGCCGCGCCGTAGTAGGAGCAACCTCCCTTCAAAACATCCGGCTTCAACTGGAGCTCGGTGATGACCTTCTTCACTTCGGCCGGCTTGGCCCCCAGCGCCTGGGCGATCTTCCCGGCGGTCAGCAGGTCCTCGTTCTTGCCCATTATATCATCCGATTCTTGGGAATCCCCTGGGAAAGACTGCGGAACACTCACTGATAATTGGCGCCATCGAAGCGCGCAACCCAGGGTGGGGCCCCAGGGGCAGGTCCGGGGACGCGAGGGTGGGTAATCGAGTCATTGCGATGGTGATACGCCCAGTGGTGGCCATGGGTCCTTCGCAGTTGAGATCCACGTGCCGAACTGCTCTCCCCCTGGGGTTTCTCATCCCGATGACGCATATTTCCTCCATACCCAGGGAGGTGAATCATGGCGGCCATGAAAAGGCTTATCGTTGTTGGCGACCGGGTGCTGATCAAGCCCGGTGAGGGGGACGACCGGACCAAGGTGGGGCTCTATCTCCCGGCCACGGCGGTAGACAACCAGGCGGTGCAGACCGGGAAGGTGATGGCTGTGGGGCCTGGGACTCCCATCGGCGCCCCGGCCGAACTGAACGACGAACCCTGGAAGATTACCTCGGGTGAGCCCCGGTATCTTCCCGTCCAGGCGGAAGTGGGGGACTTCGCCATCTTCTTCCGAAAGGCTGCCGTGGAAATCAGCTTCGAGGGTGAGAAGTATTTGGTGGTTCCCCAAGCCGCCATTCTCGGCCTGGTCCGTCAGGAAGGGGAGGACGAGGAGGAGGACCCGGAGGACTGAGGGCGCGTCAGCCCTCCTTATTTCGCAAAGCCAGCGCCACCTTTTCCATCACCATATCCGGGGTCACACGCCCCATCCCGGCACTTCGCCGATCCATGTTGACCCCGTAGTCCTCTCCGGGGAATCGAGCGTACCCGTCCACGATGAGGTCAGTGAAGCGGCGATAGGGGCCTGACCGCTTCGGGTTCGTGAACCCGTAGAGCCCCACCACCGTAACGTCCATCGCCCGTGCCATATGCAGGGGTCCCGTATCCGGGCTGATGACCAGGGCGGATCCTCCCAGTAGCCAAAGAAGCCGCCGGAGCCCCCCCCCTCGGGCATCCACGACCCCCTCCCCGCCACGTGCCAGGATGGCCTGGGCCATCTTCTCCTCCGCGGCGGAACGGCTCCCTACCAGGATGGGGGTCAACCCGAAGTCGGAGCGGAGTCCCGTGGCAATCTCGGCGTATCCCTCGGGTGTCCAGTTCTTCCGTGGATCGCTGGCGCCCACCACCAGGGCGCAAACGGGACGTCCGATGGAAGAGAAGAAACCGTGCTGACTCGTCCGCTCCTCCTCCGAGAGATCCAGCCCGTACTCCAAGGGCTTGGGGTCTACTCCAATGTGTTGGAGGAATTCGAAGTACTGGTCCTGGATGTGACCAAACCCCTGGGGGGGGGAGGGAATCCTGTGGGTTGTGAAGAGCCAGTTGAAATCCCGCGCCCTTCGCCGGTCGAAACCCAGTTTGACCTGGGCCGGTACCAGGGCGGTGAGAAGTCCGGCCTTTAGATAGACCTGAAGATCGAGAAGGAGGTCGAAACGGCCTCCCGCTTTTCGGCTGGCCAGCTCTCGAAGGGTTTTGGCGGCAGAATGGATTCCGCCGATTCCAGAGGAAAGGGAGTTGGCGTTCCTCCCGCCCTTCCCTCGATGAAAGAGGACGAACTCGTCCACTGCAGGGTGGTCAGCTACCAGGGAGTAAGGGCCTGGCTGGATGACCCATGTGAGGTGGACGGATGGGAAAGCCCGGCGTAGGGCGCTGACGACGGGAAGGACCTGGACTGCGTCACCCACCGCTGAAAGCATCACGACGAGGATGGATCGGGGGCATTCCCTTAGAGGGCCTGCCGGGCTCCAGTTCCCAGTCCCGAGCCGGATTTCCACGGATCCACGCATCTCCGGAGATACTATCCGGCCACGGCCTGAGCCAGAGTGTCCCATTCTTTGTCCGAGATGTGAATCCCCGTTCTGTGTTCCCATTTCCGAAGAGATCGCCGGAGCCGCAGATGCATGGAGGTGGGCGAAAGGCGTGCCCCCTCCGGTCGAACGTCACACCGGTCCAGGTCCAGGAGATGGGGCATGGGGGCCGCGCCCTGCCACTCCAGAAGAATGTTACGGGCATGGATG
>JBDRDQ010000048.1:0-2926 GCA_043820695.1 Gemmatimonadota bacterium
TCCAGACCAGGTGTACTTCACCGCCGTATCCGAGGCCTTCAAACGGATAACCGGAATCGAGAACGTGCCCATGCACCGGACCCCGGAGGGTGCTTTCTTCCAGTACGGATATTTCCAATTTGGAGTCCCCTCCTTCAGCACACTGGGCTGGGGGCTCCCCGCCGACACCACCCGTGGTCGATCCGGGCCATCCCCACAGGCCGACTCCCCTGAGGAGCCGGCTGCCGGTAGGGCTGGTGGTGCAGAGGTGCCGCCCGGTGGGGGGGCCATACCAGGGGCCAGGGGCGGCGGTGGTGGACAAGCCGCACCGGCCCGGGGAGGCGGAGCGGGGGCGCAGGCCGGGGGAAGCTCGGGAACCGATAAGGGAATTCTATCGGCCCTGGACGCGGCCAACATCGATGCTTTTTCGGATTGGGCCCCCTTCCAGCATCCCGAACTGGGCAACGTGGAAATCGGAGGATTCCTGCCTTACCTGACCCACAACCCACCGGCCGAACAACTCCCCGAGCTAGGGAAGAAGCATGGTGAGTTCCTGGTGGAGTTGGCGGGGATGCTCCCCAGAGTCCGCATCGCCGCCACCAAGGTGACGGCACAC
The DNA here is from genome assembly GCA_043820695.1 of Gemmatimonadota bacterium. GTDB lineage: Bacteria > Gemmatimonadota > Gemmatimonadetes > Longimicrobiales > Gaopeijiaceae > JABDNZ01. The sequence continues at coordinate 596 of JBDRDQ010000048.1, forward strand.
GGGGGCGGCGTCTTCACGGTGACGGTGGATGTTGAGAACGCCGGCTTCCTTCCGACCTCACTCCGCCATGGCCAAACCTCCAGATCGGTAGGGGCGACCTTCCTGCAAATCCAGATCGACGACGACGACATTCTGTCCGGTGCCGAAAAGACGACCGATGTAGGTACGCTCAATGGCTCCGGAACCAGAGGGGAGAGCGTCACCTGGGTAATTTGGGGACGGGAGGGAGCGCAGCTCGAAATCAAGCTCTACTCCCAGAAGTCTGGCCGTGACGCCGCAACCGTGACCCTAAGGTGAGGAGGCCCATCATGAGAACCTTTCGACTCTTCGCGGCCACCTCATACGCCGCTTTGGCTCTGGTCGCCTTTCCCGGGCCCCGGAACAGCACCGTCCAAGCCCAACAGCAAAGGGGCTCGGACCCACCCCACACGCTCGACCTCACCTGGGATCGCTGGCTCGACCACCAGGAGATGGGTGAGCGCATGCAACTCATGGCCCGCACCTGGCCCAAGTTCCTCACCCTCTCCTCCATGGGAGACAGCTACGGTGGCCGTGAACTCTGGGTCATGACCATCAACAATCCGGACACGGGCCCCGAACTGGGCAAAGCCGGGATGTATATCGAAGCCGACGTCCACGGGAACGAGGTCCAGGGAAGTGAAGTCACGCTCTACACCATCTGGTACCTCATGGAGAACTACGAAAGGAACCCGGAGATCAAGAAGCTGGTGGACGAACGGGTCTTCTATATCGTCCCCACCATCAACCCCGACGGCCGTGACTTCTTCCTGTACGGAACGGGCTCGGGCGGACGGACCGGCCACGTACCCGTGGACGAGGATGGAGACGGGGTCTTCGACGAGGACGGCCCCGACGACCTGAACGGGAACGGAGTCATCGAACAGATCCGGAAGTACGTGCCTGGAGACGGAACCCACCGGATCAGCCACGACGATCCTCGACTCATGGAAGCGGTGCCCCCCGGCGAGAAGGGCGACTGGGTGTTGCTGGGCTCTGAGGGCCTCGACAACGACGGGGATGGGAGGGTGAACGAGGACTCTCCTGGAGGATATGACGGGAACCGCAATTACGGCGCCGATTGGCAGCCCCAGTACGTACAGGGTGGAGCCATGGATTACCCGTTCCAACTTCCGGAGTCACGTGCCACCCAGAATTGGTTCGCAGCCCACCCCAACATTGCCGGGCTTCAGACCTTCCACAATTCAGCCGGGATGATCCTGCGGCCGCCTGGCTCCGCCTGGGACGGAGACCTCCAAGCCTCCGACATAAGGGTCTACGACGAGATCGGAGAGAACGGGGAGAGGATCCTCCCCTGGTTCAACTACCACATCACCTGGCAGGGTCTCTACACCATTCACGGAGGGTCAACGGACTGGGCCAACGACGGTCATGGGATGATCGCCTTCTTGAACGAGCTATGGAACAACGGTCAATCCTTCCAGAGCCCCCTCTTGGCCGCTCAGCAGGAGGACAGCCGGACGCCCATTTCCAGGGGGCTGTCTCCTTTCTTCTTTGACGATTTCCTCCAGTTCGGCGAGAACTTCGTGGAGTGGGCCCCCTTCGACCACCCGGAGTATGGGGCGGTGGAGATGGGTGGTTGGAACAAGTTTGGAAGCCGGGTGAACCCCCGGTTCATGAGCATGGAAGTATTCCACAGAAACATGGCCTTTACCCTCTACCACGCGGATCAACTGCCCCTGATGAAGATGGGGGAGACGAAGGTCGAAAGTATGGGCGGGGGCATGTACAGGGTGTGGGTGGACATCACCAACGAGCGCATCGTCCCCACCATCACCGCCCGGGCCATGGGCACGCGGGGGGTGCGGCCGGACCTACTCAGCGCCGAAGGCAACGTGGAAATCGTGTCGGCGGGTTGGGTGGCGAACAAACACCAACCCGGGAAAACCCAACTCATCGATCAGAATAAGCTGAATCGGATTCTCGTCCGTAGCGGACACCCTGGAAAAACCACTCGAACCGTCGAATACCTGGTGAGGGGATCAGGGAATCTGACCGTCACCTACTCGACGGAGCATGGTGGAACGGTTTCGACGACGGTAAGGGTGCAGTAGGTAGAGTGCTGGACGAGCGCATCTACAACCCCAAGGTGGAGGTGTCCGGCCCGTTGGCTTCGGTCTGGACGGAATATGACCAGGCCGGAGTTCAAGAAAGTCATTCTCTTCGACGGGGTCTGCGTCCTTTGCAGCGCCGCAGTGAACTTCGTCATCAAACGGGATCGGAAGGACGGAGCGCTGCATGATAACGGCGCCTGAGGCACGAGGCAGATTCCTGGTGTGACCACCCTCTATC
>JBDRDQ010000049.1:0-2208 GCA_043820695.1 Gemmatimonadota bacterium
GACCCTGCTGGAGAAGTACGCGGAGGACGTGGAGCATTGAGGTCGGCTTTCTGATAACGACTTAAGGAGGCCTTTTCCCAATCCGTCCAGCCTCCGACTCATTCCTTTGGGGGATTAGCGCCAAACCTCGGTCATGAAATACTTCGGGTCTTGGGGGTGAGATCAGATCGCCTCGATGGTTGAGGGAGGCTTCGTTGCCACGTTGTACGTGACGCTGACAATGTCTGGCACTTCGCGGATGATCTCGAGGGCGAGCTTCTCGAGGATATCGAACGAGAGCCGAGTTGGCGTAGCAGTCCGCGCATCCACACTGTCCCAACAACGCACCTCGATCTGCTGACCGAAATTACGCTCGCCGTCGCGCATCCCGGTCACGCGGTCTTCATGAAGAATCGCCAGGTATTGGAATGCGCCTGTCGCTCCCAGCAATCGCTCCACAACTGCAGTTGCCTTTCGGACAGTCGCTACCCGATCGGGTGTTGCTTCTCCTATCACGCGTGCCGAGAGCCCCGGTCCTGGGAACGGAATGCGCTCGCTGATCTCGTCCGGAAGCCCGAGAGCCTTGCCCACTCTTCTGACGCCGTCTTTGCGAAGCTGAATGAGCGGCTCAATGATGTGGTAGCCAAAGGCCTCCCGCGGATCAATCCCGAGTTGTGCAAACACATTGTGTTGCCGCTTAATCCCCGCCACCGTTTCATCGACATCAGTGAGGATGGTTCCCTGGAGAAGGGAGTTGGCTCCACTCTCCCTGACCAAGCGTCCGAACACGTCTCGGTAGAAGGTCTGGGTGATGGCTTCTCGCTTGGCTTCCGGGTCGGTGACTCCCTTGAGCGCCGCGAAGAACTCTGCCCGCGCATCGACGATCTCCACCAAGACGCCGAGCTTCTGAAAGGCACTGACAACCTGATCGGGCTCCTGCTCCCGCATGAGTCCAGTGTCGATGAAGACGGTCTTCAGCTGTTTCCCCAAGGCCCGGTGCCCGAGCAGCGTGACGGCGGACGAATCCACGCCTCCTGACAGTGCGTTGATCGCCATCCCTTCACCAACGGCTGTGCGAATCTCCTCGACCTTCTCCCCGATGAACCGATCGGTGTTCAGCTCCCGCGCAGCGATCTCTTCAATCATGTTCTCATCTCCTTCAGGTGTTCCGGTTGATCAGTCAGGAGGTGATAAAATGCAGCTCCGCCGCGGCGACCGCGAGCCTGCAGGTCAGCTCCCTGGACGGTATCGTCAACTTGAGCCAGCACCCCGCAGACTCGGTTGATGAAAACCAATCGAGGCTGCTACCCCGGATCCCGATTCCCTCCCGAGATCATCAGTCACGCAGTGTGGCTGTACCATCGGTTCTGCCTAAGCTTCCAGGACGTCGAGGAACTCCTCCGTCCATTTGCGATGCTGGCGGTCTCGCCTGGGAGAGCAACCGTCCCGGTGGTCTCATACCGGTTCCAACCTTCATCCGCGAGATACTCGCAGCTCGCCAGCGATTCACCGCTTTATCATTTGGATCGTCCTTGCACCCACCTCAACGAAAACCCATCCTTCTTCTTGGTGGCTGACTGGGTTGGAACGCAGCCACGAGTGGGCATCGTGATTCGGAGCAGAAACGCTTACGGTTTTGTCGTCGTCTGTGCCTCGGAGGATGCACTTGGCTCTTTCACGCCAGTTCAAGGCTATGGGGAAGATCGGTTGCCTCTTCGCCGGTGTCTGGGGCGCCATCGCGACATTCGTTGGCATGTTTGGTGGGGGCGCGTTTCACCCTTCTTTCTTTCTCCCTTCCTTCCTGACTTTCGGCGTCATGTTCGGTGCCGTCGGCGGCATCTCAGGGATCTGTACTGCCCTCTTGATCGCGAGAGGAGAGTCGGGACGGAAACTCTCCGAACTTCCTACCTGGCGGGTCACTTTCTGGGGGTTCCTCGGTGGCTTCTCGCCTGGTGCGTTATTCGCGCTCCTCGCACTGACGCTTGGCGCAACAGATGTACTGGGTCTGCTACTGACAGTTAGCCTGGTCAGTGGCAGTGTCGGTAGCGCGATTTCGGGCTCTGCGGCGGCGGCGGCGAAGCGAGTTGAGCCCGGAGACCGTGAGGATCGACCCAAGCTCCCGGCGACATAACCAACTTGCTGCAGCTGGTTCTCAAGGGCCAGAATTGGGCACGTATCCTAGTTTTGGCTTTCTGTCTATTCGGTACGCTCATCGGTGCCCTGATATAC
>JBDRDQ010000050.1:0-12690 GCA_043820695.1 Gemmatimonadota bacterium
GGCTTGATCCACCAGCTTCCGGGCCCTCAGCACCACAGGACGGTCGATCATTTTCGAGCCCAGGCTCACGACACCCAACCCCCTCTCCTCAGCTTCCTTGAAGGCTTCCACGATACGGAGGGCCTTCGAAAGTTCCTCGGCACCGGGTGCGAAGGCCTCGTGGATGATCCGGATCTGCCTTGGGTGGACACACCCCATCCCGTGGAAGCCCATGGCCCTGGATCGTTTCCCCCAGGAAAGGAGTCCTTCCTCATCGGCCACGTCGCCATACACGGAATCGATCGCCTGTACCCCGGCGGCCCGGGCGGCGTTCACCAAGCGGCTCCGGGCCCAGAGGGACTCCGTGCCTTCCGGGGTCTTCACCACGCCCAGATCGGCCGTGTAGTCTTCGAGCCCTATCGTGACCGCGGCCACGAAAGGTGACGCCAGGGCAATGTGGACGGCATTCTCAATACCCTGGGCCGATTCGAGGATGGGCATGATCCATATGGGTTGGGTCAACCCGAGGGCCTTCTGTATGCTGTCGATCTTCCCCTGCACCTGCTTGACCTGACCCGAGGTCTCTACCTTGGGGATGAGGATCATTTCCGGCCCCTCTGGGACCACCGACTCCAGATCTTCCAGTCCCAGCTCCCCCTGGTTGATCCGCACCATCCTCTCCGCCTCGCCGAAATCCACGCACCTGAGTGCGTTTCGGACCATGAAGCGGGCCGCATCCTTCTCGGCGTGGTGGACCGAGTCCTCCAGGTCCAGAATCACGCCGTCCGGGCCATGAAGTCCGGCATTGACGGTGAATTTCGGCTCGTTCCCCGGCAGATACAGCCTGGACCTGCGGAGACGGTCTCTGGATGTCCCATCCGGCCGGGTGTGGGCACGGGCCTCCGGCCGGGCGTCACCAACTGCATCCATCCCGGCTCGCCGAAGGGCCGCCTCCAGGCGAGCCTGGATGACCCAGGGCAACGCACCCTGGTCGTCAAGACGGACCTCGGCGTCTTCAACGTCGAAGGCAACGAGAGTTTGGAGAATCCCCTCCCGGATGGAGCCTCCGTAAAGGGCTCCCACCTTCGATTCCACCTCGAGCTGGACTCCACCGCTCTCCCTCAACTCAACGGCAATCCAGCAGTCGGACCGGACGTCGGATCCCCGACGTCCGGCCTCACCGGCTCCCGTATGGGCCGCCATAGATCACTCCCTATCCGAGCTTCTCGATGATGGCGTCGGTAACCTGGAATGTGGTAGCGGCGCCATTCAGAATGGAGTCGGCTCCCCCCGGGAGCTTCATCATGTCGTAGGACCGGACCCTACCCTCGGTTACAACAGCCGCCACTGCACTCCTCACCAGGGCGGCCTTCTCCATTTCCCCAATGTGATCCAGGAGCATGGCAGCCGAGAGAATCATGGCAATGGGGTTCACGATGGACGGATCCAGCTTTTCATATTTCGGAGCCGAGCCGTGGGTGGGCTCAAAAACCGCCACCTCGTCTCCGATGTTTGCGGAGCAAGCGAAACCGAGACCGCCCACCAGACCTGCAAATGCATCCGAAACGATATCTCCGAACATGTTCCCGGCCACCAGGACGCCATAGTCTTCGGGATTCTTGGTGAGCCACATCATCTGGGCGTCGATGTTGGTGGACCAGTGTTGGATGCTGGGGTGTTTCTTCTGAACCTCCCGGGCGACTTCCTCCATCATACCGGACGTTTCCCGAAGGACGTTGGGTTTCTCGCAGACGGTGACCGACTTGTACCCGTGCTTCTCGGCATACTGGAAGGCGGCCTCGAGGATTCTCCTGCAGGCGTTCCGCGTAAATACCCTGGTCGAGATGGCCATGTCTTCGGAAGGGACATGGGCGAATCCCTTGAACTTCGGATGGGTGGCGAGGGCGTTCCGCACCTGGTCAGGCGGGTTCGTCCACTCGATCCCGGCGTAGAGTCCCTCGGTATTCTGCCGGAAGATCACAGCGTCCACAGGGGGTTCTTCAAACCCGCCATCCGCCGAACGCCGAATGAAGTTCAGAGGGTTTCCGGGAAAGGAACGGCAGGGGCGGATACAAATATCGAGATTGAACTTCTGCCGGAGCCCCACGATGGGGCTGAAGTAGACAAGCCCCTTGTCCTTGAGTTCCGGTGCAAGCTCCGCAGTGGCCTCGTTCTTGGGCTTCGAGGTGATCGCCCCAAAAAGGCCCAGCTGGTGCTTCGCCAGGAGGTCCAGAGTTCGTTGGGGAAGGGGATTCCCCTCTTTCATCCAAAACTCCCAGCCGATATCGGCATGGACGTAGTCTGCCTCGAATCCCACCGCATCCAGAACTCGAAGGGACTCCTCCAGAACGACCTTTCCAATCCCGTCTCCGGGCATGGTGACCACGGTATGGCGTGCCATATTCAGCTTTCACTCCAAGGGTACGGTTGTTTGAGTGCTGACTCAGTTGTCCAATCCCAACTTCTTTCGGATCACATTCTCGCTACCTCCTGCGACAACCAGGCCCTGCGGGACCGAGCCCAGAGGAGGGAAGCGGAAGATTCTGCCTTTGAACGAGACCGTTCCCCGGGAGAAATCCACATCCATGTTATCCCCTGGGATCAGGGTTAGGGTACCCCTCTCGATTTCAGACCGATACTCCTCCTTCAGGCGAGCCACGAACTCCGGGCATTCGATGCATACAAACCCGTTGTTATAGGCATTTCGGAGATAGGTCTGGGAAAAACTCCCGGCCATCACGAGGGCGATTCCCTTGGCCTGAAGCGCCGTTGCCGCCTGTTCGCGGCTCGATCCGGTTCCGAAGTTCCGCCCGCCGACGAGGATATCCCCGGCCCTGGTCCTTCCCACAAAAGAGGGGTCGTAGTTTTGCATGACCACCTGGGCCATTTCCTCCCGGGTCATCCCCTCTCTGTAGGTATAGTCCTTGGAGTAGATGCCGTCGGTGTTCAGGTTGTCGGCGGGCGTGAAGACCAAGCGACCGGAGTGGTTGGTCGGAAACCCGGGGAGGATCTCCACAACTTCCGAATCCATCAACGGAGCCTCGAACTCATGGTAGTCCCGGTCAGGGCGGCTTCGGGATGCGGTTCGGCCCTGCTGTAAGGCCTCGGGTCCCATGATCCGCCCGCCTACTGCAGACGCCACCACCACTTCCGGGCTTGCCAAGTAGGCCTGGGCAAGCCGGGAGCCCATTCTGCCCTTGAAGTTTCGGTTCGTAGCGCTGATTCCCACCTCTCCGTCCTCCAGGAGCCCTGCGCCCAGACCGATGCAAGGCCCGCAGCCCGGGGGCAGGACTTTCGCTCCGGCCTCAACCAGTGCCGCCCAAGCTCCTGACGCCTCCGCGGCTTCCTGGATTTCGGCGCTGGCCGCCGCCACATAAAGGTCGACCCCCTCCGCAACCTTCTTGCCCCTGATGACGGAAGCCGCTGCCTCCAGATCCTCGAGGCGGGAGTTCACGCAAGAGACCAGGTAAGCCTTGTGGATGGGCAGGCCTTCTTCTTCCATCTCAGCCAGGGACCGCATGACCTGAACCGAATCGGGTCCGGAGACGTGGGGACTCACCTTGGAAAGATCGAGGCGAATCCTGCCGGCGTAGGAGGCCTCGGGATCGGGAGAAAGCGGAGCCTCTTCCCAGGATGCCAGCTCTGCATCGGTGATTCGCTTGACACCCAGGCCTTCCAGATGACTTTTCCGCCCCCTCAGGTACCCCAGGGTGACCCGATCGGTGGGGAACCAACCTGCCAGAGCGCCCCATTCGGTCGTCATGTTGCTAATGGAGAAGCGGGCGTCCATGCCGAGGGTGCCGACCCCGGGGCCCGAAAATTCCACGACAGCGTTCAGGACCTCTCCCTGGCTGTAAAGCCCGCATAGGGTGATGATGACGTCCTTTCCTGTTGCCCCCTTGGGAAGCTCACCCTCCAAAACCACCTCCACGGTCCGGGGGATCTGCCACCAAAACTCTCCCGTGGCCCAGACCGCCGCAGCGTCCGTCCGGACCACAGGCGTCCCAAGAGCTCCAAGAGCCCCGTACATATTGGCGTGGGAATCCGAGGCCACCACCAACGACCCCGGAAGAACATAGCCCATGGAGACCATCACCTGGTGGCCGATGCCGGTTCCGGCGGGGTAGAAGTCGATATTGTTGACTGCCGCGAACTCTTTGATGGATTGATACTTAGCTAGGTTTCCCTCAGATGTGTTCTGAATATCGTGATCCAGGGCGAACACGGGCTGCTTCGGGTCATGGATGGCCAGGGCGCCAATGGACTTGAACTTCTCCATGACCGCAGCGGTGTTGTCATGAGTGAGAATATGCCGAGGCCTCAGGCTGATGACGTCGCCCGTCCGAAGAGGCCGGTTCGGGCCTTCCGTCAGGTGTGCCTGGGCGATCTTCTCTACAACGGTCTGACTCATGGTCGGGTGCCTGCTTCAGTGAAGGTCGGCCACACAGAGCTTCATCAGCTCACTGATGGATTTCACGTCTTCCAACGCCCACACGGCATCTTTGACCCGCTGGAGCCCGGGGAAGACAGCCTCGATCTCATCGTCACCTATCTCCGCAGGGTTTTGAATGGCTCGTAGCTCATGAAGTCGGCGTGGTGGACGATCCATGCTTCGGTGGACCGGGTCACCAGGTTTCCCTCGGCGGCATGAGTGGCGATGACGTGGCACACCTCGTCGGGCACACCGCACTCCATCGCCACCGCGACACCCGTGAAGGGATGCCGAAGGGCCTGCCCCCGAGCACTCTGCACCGCCACGCCACCGACCCGCTCATACTCCAGGACCTTCCCGACATCGGCCAGGATGGCCCCGGCGATGACCACATCCATATCGATGGGAAGAGCCCTTCCAAGAAACTCATCCATCGCCTCCGCACTGCGCCGAGCGATGTGGACCACGCACCGTTTGTGCTCCATGAACGTTGCAGGACAGTCAGGTATTAACAGAGTGAAGGGAATTCGTTCCAGGTCTTCCGGATCCAGCGGACTCCGTTCGAAGGCGACCACCCAGGTTCGAGTCACCTGTTCTCTCAGTTTGGGGTCGGTGATCCACTCCAGTTCCGGCCAGAGGCGTTCGACAGCTTCCCGCATGCTGCTCTCCTACGAGCGAAGAATGGTAAGCGGGGATCTCCGGAAGAGGGTCCCGGTCCCCGAAAAGCATTGAAAAATGGAGGGTTTTCGGGGCGTCGGCAAGGACTTGGACCGGCATCGGCTCCGAGGATCTTTCCTGCCTTCACCCCTGTCGCGGAAGGAGGAATACCGGCAGTATTCGGGCGAGTACATTGGGGACCCTCGAGTGCCCGGTCCGGGTATGCGGGGACACTACTTTTGTTGACCGTAGCTGGCACCAGGAGGTGGAAATGCCAGGAATCGTGGGATATGGGGCCTTCATTCCTCGGAATCGCATCAAAAGCGAGGAGATTGCCCGCCAGTGGGGGAAGGACCCGGCGACCATCCAAAGGGGACTCCTTCTTAAGGAGAAATCGGTCCCGGGCCTCGACGAGGACACCATCACCATTTCGGTGGCCGCCGGGAGGGGTGCTTTGGCCCGGGCCGGGATCGATCCGCAGAAGGTGGGAGCCCTCTACATCGGGTCGGAGTCCCACCCCTATGCCGTGAAGCCGTCAGGGACCGTTGTCCTGGAGGCTCTGGGGCTGGGCCCCGAGATTCATGTGGCGGATTTCGAGTTCGCCTGTAAGGCCGGTACCGAGGCCATGTCCGTAGCCCTGGCCATGGTGGAGTCAGGCCGGGTCGAATACGCCATGGGGATCGGAGCCGATACCTCTCAGGGCGCACCCAACGACGCTCTGGAGTTCTCGGCGTCCGCCGGCGGAGCCGCCTATATCTTCGGCAGGGAGAACCTTCTTGCAGAGGTCCTCCACACCTATAGCTATACCTCCGATACGCCGGACTTTTGGAGGAGGGAAGGGGAGTTCTATCCCCGACACGGGGGTCGGTTCACCGGAGAGCCGGCCTATTTCCATCATGTGATGTCGGCCACCAAGGGGATTCTGGATCGCTCGGGCCATAAGCCGGAGGATTTCAAGTACGTCGTCCTCCATATGCCCAACGGCAAGTTCCCCCTGTCAGCGGGAAAACAGATGGGGTTCACCCAGAAGCAGATGGAAACCGGTTGGATTGTGAACCTCATGGGAAACACCTATTCGGGGTCCTCCCCCACAGGGTTGGCGGCCATTCTGGACGTGGCGGGCCCGGGAGACCTGATTCTCATTACTTCCTTCGGGAGCGGAGCCGGAAGCGACTCCTTCATCCTGAGGGCCACCGAGCTATTGCCGGGGCGGCAGGGGATGGCCCCGACGGTTCGCTCCATGTTGGACAACCCGACGAAGTACCTGACGTACGGTGAGTACGCCAAGCTTCGCGAGAAAATCATCGTCAACGACTGACCGGACTCCGCCCAGAGGGGAGAAATCGGTCCTTCGAGCGCCGCGATCATACGGCAGGAGGAACGGATGCGAGAGGTGGCAGTCATTGGAGTGGGAATGACCAAGTTCGGAGAGCTTTGGGACATGAGCCTCCGGGACTTGTTCGTGGAAGCGGCCCTGGGAGCCATGAAGAGCGCCGGGGTGGATTCCATCGACTCCCTATATATAGGCAACATGTCCGGCGGGCAGTTCGTGGGTCAGGAACACCTGGGGCCTCTTATGGCGGAACAGCTGGGCGTGGCCGGCGTGCCGGCGACCCGAGTGGAGTCGGCCTGCGCCTCGGGGGGAATGGCTCTTCGGTCCGCCTACCTCGAGGTGGCCTCCGGTATGAGCGATCTGGTCCTCGCCTCGGGCGTCGAGAAGATGAACGATGGGGCGGATGTGACGGCGGTCCTCGCCACGGCCTCGGATCAGGAGGAGGAAGTCTACTACGGCGTGACCTTCCCGGGGCTCTACGCCATGATCGCCCGCGCCCATATGCAGAAATACGGGACGACGGAGGAAGACCTGTCCTGGGTGAGTGTGAAAGCTCACAGAAACGGGGCGAAGAACCCTCACGCCCAATTCAGGCGCCTGATGTCCCTCGAGGATGTCATGACATCGAGCATGGTCGCAGAACCCTTACGTTTGCTGCACTGCTCGCCCGTGACCGACGGAGGGGCGGCCATACTTCTCTGTCCCCTGGACCGTGCTCATGAGTTCACCGATCGTCCGGTGAAGATCCTGGCCAGCGGGGCCGCCACATCGACCCTGGCTCTCGCGAACCGGGCCGACCCGGCCGATCTGGATGTGGTGGAACTCTCCGGGAGGCGGGCTTTCGAGATGGCCGGCCTGAAGCCCGAAGACATCGACGTAGCCGAGGTCCACGACTGCTTCGCCATCGCCGAGATCTGCTGTTACGAGGCGCTGGGCTTCGTCCAACGGGGGAAGGGAAGACACGCCGCCAAGGAGGGTATTACCGACCTCGGAGGGAGGATTCCGGTCAATGTCAGTGGGGGCCTGAAATCGAAAGGACATCCTGTGGGCGCGACCGGGATCGCTCAAGCGATCACCATCATCGAGCAGCTCAGGGGTGATGGCGGAGAGGTGCAGGTGGAGGGGGCCAACCTCGGGTTGGCTCAGAACATGGGGGGCTCGGGTGCGAGCTCTGTCGTCCACATCTTCCAGGGAGTCTGACCATGCCGAGCCCACGCTATCATCGGGAGATCCCGGCTCGCTATCGCCTGGAGGCCGGCAAGTGCACCGGGTGTGGCCGGGTGGCCTACCCCGCACGAAAGGTCTGCCCGACCTGCCGGGGACAGGAGATGGAGAGCCTGAACCTCTCACAAAATGGGAAGGTGGTGACCTCGACCGTCATCCACGTTCCGCCTGACGATTTTCTGAACGCAGCACCCTATGCCATGGCCGTGGTGGAGACACCGGAAGGGGCTCGCTTCATGACGCAAGTGGTGGACTGCGATCCCTCGACGGTCCTCCCTGGAATGGCCCTGAATCTGGAGTTTCGGTTGATCCGCAAGGAGGGAAAGAGCGGGATTCTCTGCTACGGGCACAAGGGAGTGCCCGCGTCCGTGTAGGGTCCGGACGGCCCCCGCGTCAGTTAAAAAGGGGTTGGAGGCGGCGATCCAGAGGTATTCTCCTGACCAACACTCTCCGAGCTGTCTCGGAACGGCGTGACCTCTCGGACCTTCGGTCGAAAACCGTGCGCTCGGTTTCCAGATTGGGTCGGCCCTGGCGCCGGTCTCTGGTTCTCCGCTCCTGCCAGCTTCGTCGGTCCTCAGCCCCCCTGCGCTCATCGGTGAGCCTTCGCTCGCCCAAGCGACGGCGTTCTACTTCCGGCCAGGAACCGAGGGGGCCTACCTGCATCGCCTTCTCCACCAAGGTTGGCATTCTGAGGGTCAAGTCCAACGAAGATAAATGAACTTAATCGACCCTTTGGGAAGCCACCAGAGTTAAATCGGACAGACCTTCCCCGCCTACCGACCACCCTGCGCTTCGGCGCTGCTATCGTCCTTGGGTCGGCGGAACCGACAGGACGCCGGGCTGGAAGGTGCTGATATATGCCACCAGATCCCACACATCCCCGTCATCCAACATCACTCCCCAGGCCGGCATGGCCGATCCGTGAACACCCCCGCCCCCGGAACGGATCTTGTCGAAGGCCGCCTGGAAGTTCCGGGCAGCCAGGAGGGTGTCCTGTGTGAAGTTCGCTGGAGCCAGATCCAGAACCTCCGCACCGGGCCCGTCGCCTCGGCCACCGGGGCCGTGACAGCCCTGGCACCGGAGCAAATAGTTCCGGTGGCCGGCGATGGCGCTCCCTACCGTAAACTCCGGCGGGTACGTCAGAGCCTGGAGAAAGCCCAAGGCCAATGAAAACGCTTCGATATCCACGATGGAGAGAACGTTGGCCATATGGGGATGACTCGGATCCAGCCCACCGACCTCCGCCTGGAAAGCTGCTTGGATTTGCCGAACCGAGGCGCCTGATAGAACCCCGGTTTTAAAATCGCGTGGGGGAGCCACCGCACCGGCTTGGACGGCAGGCCCATCTCCCCGACCGGCGAAGCCGTGGCAAGACCAGCACATGGTCTCATAGACCACCTTCCCGCTTGCCTGTTCCGGCGTAAGTTGGAAGGGTGCGGGAGCATCCGCCACAGCTTCGGCGGGGGGTGCGCCAGTCTCCTGGGAGGGCTGAGCCTCTGGGGTCTCACTCCCGCCACAAGCGGCAAGAGTCATTGCCACGAGAACAGCCACTGGAACCCGCAAGTGCATTCCATCCTCCCTGATCTGTTTGACGTTGGGTGAGGGGTGTCTGATCGCTTTCTCTCCGATCCCTGTAGCATGCACCACTGGGGCAGCGGCCGCGGTCAGGCGCACTTATCTTATCAGTCAAAGCGAGATTGATGCCAGATGGGAAGAGAAATGGACCACATCGAACCAACCCGATCCGAAGAATCGATCCTCCTGACCGGCCGTGACCTCTTACTGGAGGACTTGGCACGTGTGGCTCGGGATACATCCGTCCATCTGTCCATATCCGACGGGGCCCATGAGGCCGTCGGACGCTCCCGGGCCTTCGTGGAGTCCCTGCTGGAAGGAGAAGCGCAGATCTACGGGGTCACCACGGGATTCGGCCGGCTGGCGGAAGTGGTCATTCCGCCCGCCCAGCGGGAGGAGCTCCAAACCAACCTGATCCGGAGTCACTCGGCAGGGGTGGGAAGACCCCTGTGCCGAGAGGAGGTCCGGGCCATAATGGTCCTTAGGGCCAACGCACTGTCACGGGGCCATTCGGGGTGCCGTATCGACGTGGTGGAGCGATTGGTGGAGTACCTGAACCTGGGGATCCATCCGTTGGTTCCCGAGGCGGGATCGGTTGGGGCCAGCGGCGACCTGGCACCGCTGGCCCATATCGCCCTCACCCTGCTGGGTGAAGGGAGCGTCGAGTATCGCGGCTCGGTCCGTCCCACCGAAGAGGTGGTTGCCACCTTGGGCATCGTTCCGTTGAGATTGAGGGAGAAGGAGGGACTGGCCCTCATCAATGGCACTCAGGCTACCACGGGTCTCGGGGCGTTGGCCTTTCTCCGTTCCGCGACGGCCATGGAGGCGGCGGAGGTCGCCGGCGCCATGACCCTGGAGGGGCTGAAAGGGACCCCGGAGGCTTTCAGGGAAGAGGCTCAGGCGGTCAGGCCCCACCCGGGCCAGGCCACCTCCGCTGCGCGGCTGAGGTCTCTGTTGCGGGAGTCGGAGATCAGGGAGTCCCATCGTTACGGGGATCCCCGGGTCCAGGATGCCTATTGCCTGCGCTGTATGCCCCAGGTCCACGGCGCTGCCCGGGAAGTGCTCGGGTACGCACGTCGAATCCTGGAAACGGAGGCCAACAGCACCACCGACAATCCTCTCATTCTTCCGGATGTGGGAGCCGTCATCAGCGCAGGGAATTTTCATGCCCAGATCGTGGCCCAGGCCCTGGATTTCCTGGCTATCGCCCTTGCGGATCTCGCGTCCATCAGCGAGCGACGCACCGAACGTCTGCTGAATCCGGATTTGTCGGGGCACACACCCTTTCTCGCCCGGAAACCCGGCCTTGAGAGTGGATTCATGATTGCTCAGGTCACGGCCGTAGACCTGTTGGGCGAGATGCGGGTCCTGGCCCATCCCGTCAGCATCGACTCGGTACCTACCAGCGCCAATCAGGAAGACCATGTGTCCATGGGAATGGCGGCGGCCCGGAAGCTTCGGCGCTCCGTGGAGTGTCTGGAATACATACTCGGCATCGAACTTCTCTGCGCTGCTCAGGCTTTGGAGGATTTGAAGCCCCTTCGCCCTGGCCTCGGTGTGGAAAGGGCCTTTGAACTTCTTCGCCAGAGGATTCCGCCCCTGACGCAGGATCGTGTGCTCTCAGGGGACATGGAAATTGCTGCGGAAATGGTCAGGAGCGGGGTTTTCTCGAAGCTCGTCCCCGATCAGGGGAAGAATTGAAGATCGTCGCGACCGAATTCGATCTAAAAGAATAAAGGGAGATCACGATGACGGTAAAAGGCCCCCGGACCGTCCATGCCCCCAGGGGTGGGGAGCTGAGCTGCAAAGGATGGACCCAGGAGGCGGCCCTCCGGATGCTCATGAACAATCTCGACCCGGACGTGGCTGAGAAGCCGGACGAGTTGGTGGTTTATGGAGGAAGAGGGAAGGCCGCCCGGAGCTGGGAAGCCTTCGATGCCATCGTGGATACTCTGAGGGAGCTTGAGGACGACGAGACGCTCCTGGTCCAATCGGGAAAACCGGTTGGGGTCTTTCGGACCTTTCCCCATGCCCCGAGGGTCCTCATCGCCAATGCCAATCTGGTGGGGCGCTGGGCGACCTGGGACCACTTCCATGAGCTGGAACGCAGGGGCCTCATGATGTTCGGCCAGATGACGGCCGGATCATGGATCTACATCGGGTCCCAGGGAATTCTCCAGGGCACCTACGAGACCTTCGGGGCCATGGCCCGCATGCATTTCGGGGGGTCCCTCAAGGGCCGGTGGATCCTCACCGGGGGGCTGGGAGGGATGGGGGGAGCCCAAACCCTGGCGGCCACCTTCAACGAGGGTGTGATCCTGGCGGTGGAGGTGGATCCGGCCCGAATCCAACGGCGTCTGGACACCCGTTACTGCGATAGGTCTACGCACAGCCTGGATGAAGCCCTCGGGTGGATCATGGCGGCAAAGGACCAGGGGGAACCCCTTTCCGTGGGCTTGGTGGGAAACTGCGCCGAGGTCCTTCCCGAAATCGTCCGGCGAGGGATCGTCCCCGACCTCGTTACCGACCAGACTTCGGCTCACGATCCGTTGAACGGATATGTGCCCGCGGGGCTCACCCTGGAGGATGCGGAGGCGCTACGGGTAACGGATCCAAAAGGCTACGTCCGTCGGGCCATGGACTCCATGAGAGTCCACTGCGAGGCCATCGTCGATCTTCAGGAAATGGGGGCCATCGCAGTCGACTACGGAAACAACCTCCGGGGTATGGCTCTGGATGCCGGATTCGAGAACGCCTTCGCGTACCCCGGCTTCGTACCAGCGTATGTCCGCCCCCTCTTCTGCGAAGGGAGAGGACCCTTCCGGTGGGTGGCCCTTTCAGGAAACCCGGAAGACATCTACCGCACCGACGACCTGGTCCTCGAGCTGTTCCCCGAAGACCAGCACCTGGGACGATGGATCCGAATGGCCAGGGAGAAGGTGCAGTTCCAGGGACTCCCCTCGCGGATCTGCTGGCTGGGGCAGGGCGAACGGGCTCGATTCGGGGTGGCCATGAACGACCTCGTCGCCGCCGGGGAGATCTCAGCGCCCATCGTGATCGGCCGGGACCATCTGGATACCGGATCGGTCGCTTCTCCCTTCCGGGAAACGGAGGCGATGAAAGACGGTAGCGATGCCGTCGCCGATTGGCCCATCCTGAATGCCCTTCTGAACACGGCATCCGGCGCGAGTTGGGTCTCCTTCCATCATGGAGGAGGGGTTGGGATAGGGAACGCACTCCATGCGGGGCAGGTTCTGGTCGCCGACGGTACTCCAGAGATGCGTGAGCGCATCCAACGGGTGTTGACCAACGACCCCGGGCTGGGAGTCGTTCGGCATGCCGATGCAGGATACGAGGAGGCTTGGAATACCGCTCGGGCACACGGGTTGAAGATCCCCATGCAAGAAACGCCGACCCCGTGGCAAAAAACGCCGACCCCGAGGAAAGAGAATTCATGACGGACGCCGAGCCCTGGGACAGGCTCTGGATT
>JBDRDQ010000051.1:0-2264 GCA_043820695.1 Gemmatimonadota bacterium
CGGCCCGCGGTGTGAGGAGGACCGAAGGCTGGAGGAGAGCTGCTGGGTAACACGTTTAACCACCAGATCCGGATCGCGAAATGAACGCCACGTCCACTGCCATGCCCGTTCCTGACCCTCGGCCTGTGCTCAAAGCTCTTCGGAAGGCAAAGGGCCGGGTCACGGTCGGCGACGTCGTGGCCGAGACGGGGATGGGGCGGGACGCGGCCGAAGCCACCCTACGGGCTCTGTTGGAGACCTGGCGGGGCAACCTCGAGGTTGGCGAGGCCGGGACCCTTGTCTACCGCTTTGACCCGAGGATCATCCAGCGGGACGCCGAGCCCTTCTGGGCCCGCATGCGCCGAGGGGCGTGGGCGGGATTCACCCAAGCGTTCAAGGCTTGGATCGCCCTGATGCTCGTGGTCTACTTCGTGGTCTTCGTGGCCCTGATCATCGCGGCGCTGGTGGCCAGCCAGTCCCGTGGTGGAGGGCGGAGTAGGGGCCGGTTGGGTGGGCGGCACGGGGGATTCGGCGGGCTCCGTGGCTTTTGGTTCTGGTACTTCTTCTGGAGTCCGGGTTGGGGGCGGCGGCGGCCCTACTATGGGCATCGGTGGGAACAGCGTCATGCGTCGAGGAAGGGGGAACCTCGTGTCCCTTTCATCAAGAAGATCTTCGCTTTCGTCTTCGGGCCGGATCAACCGAAACCAACGCAACGACAGAATGACCGAAGCATCATACGCCTGATTCGGGCCCGGCGGGGGGTCCTGACGGGTACCGAACTGGTCCAGCATACCGGGCTCCCCGTGCACGAAGCCGATGAGGAGCTGGCCCGCCTCATGGTGACCCACGGTGGTGACGTGACGGTCACGGAGGACGGGGTCCTCACCTATGTGTTCCCGGAACTCATGATAAGCGCCCACGGAACCGTGGCTGAGCGGGAGCCGGACCCAGCCTGGAGGCGACTCGAGCCGGCTGAGTCGGTGACGGGAAACGACGCAAAAACCAACGCAATCGTCGTGGGCATCAACACCTTCAATTTGGTGGCGGCGGCCACGGCTCCCTGGTTCATCTTCCCCCGTCTGGGTCTAGCGGGGGAGCTGGCGTGGGTCGGTCTGGTCTGGATACCCGTCGCCTACAGCTCCCTCTTCTTCGCAGTGCCCGCCTTACGATCCCTGAGTGTGCGAAAGAGAAACCGACTTCGAGGTGAACGGAACCTGCGGAAGGTGGTCCTGGGTTACGTGTTCAGAGCTTCCCTGGTGGGGGATGGAGCCCAATGGGTGAGCGTGGCCGGGTCCGGGGAGCACGTAAGGACTGCGCTCCCGAAAGCAAAAGGGGGGAATGCCGGCTCGGGGCTCACCCTGGAGCGGGTGGCCGGCGGTGGGGCGCTCCTCTCGCCGGAGACCATGGGCGATGGATTCCTGGAGGCCGAGCTCCAATCACTCCTCGCGGAATTCGATGGAGAGGTTGAGGAGAACCCCGAGGGCACCGTGAGGTACCGATTCCCCTCCATCCTGACCCAGTTCCGGGGCGCCGAGGCGGTTCGCCGCCGCTTGAAGCTGGAAGACCAGGAGGTGGGGGACATCGTTTATGCCAGCGACCAGACGGAAGAAGAAGGCCACGAGCGGGAGCTGGCGGCATTCGACCGGGAACTCGAACCCCGGGAAGATCTGACCCGGTACCTGGGAGCTCCCGACAGAGTAGCTTACCTGGACGAGTTTGAAGTTGACCTTCTCAGTCCGCATTGATCCGGATCAGGGATGGCAGCGATTCAATGCGGGCCCTTACCTCCCCGTACATCTTCTCCAGTCCCGCCTGGATCTCGGGATGCTGATTCTCGTACCGGCTGGTGCGGGGCCGCACCTCGAAGGGTCGATCACACTCCAGGAAACCCATTATATCCTGGATGTGCTCTGCCAGGGATTCGTACTTAACCGCCAAGATCTTCACCCGGGTGCCCGAGTACTCCACCCAGTTCTCCAACTGTCTCCCCAGGAAGAACCGGTCCACCCCTGCCTGCAGGTAATCCAGGAGTGTGGTGTCCTTTTGGAGCCTCGGTTTGTAGCTCCGGATGGAGCGGCTCAGGGCCCGCTCGTGCCGGATCTGAAGGCCACGGCGGAAAACGGATTGGACCGAAGGGAAGGGGTCTCCGTAGACGAAGCACGCCTTCACCTCCAAACCCTTCCGGACTTCCGGAAGGATCTCTGGCTCCAGGCAGTGGAGGTGCCTGGAGTGACCCCAGATCCGGTCCTTGTCGCCGTTTTCCAGATGGGACACCAGGCTGGTGC
>JBDRDQ010000052.1:0-2376 GCA_043820695.1 Gemmatimonadota bacterium
CGGAGGATTCTCCTGATGGGAACTGGGATCATGACCGTGTCCCTGGCCGTTCATTTCTTCGTGGCCGACTACTTCTCCTTCTTGGCGGTCCGAATCTTCTCCGGCGTGGGGGGAGGCATCCTCAGCGGAGCGGCCGTGTCCTATGTCGGGGACTACTTTCCTTACCACCGCCGGGGATGGGCTCTTGGCTGGGTGATGAGCGGATCGGCTTTCGGTCAGATCTTCGGGATTCCGATGGGAGTGGTGCTGGCCGGGCAGTTCGGCTTCAGGGCCCCGTTTTACCTGTTCTCCGTTACGATGGCCGTTACCTTTCTTCTCCTCTGGGTCCGGCTTCCTCAGCCCCCGATGCGAAAGAGAGAAGGACGGCTGACCCTTCGGGGAGCCGTTTCCGACTACGGGGCCATGTTGCGGCAAAGGGAAATTGCCGCGGCCTCCGTGGCATTCTTCCTCATGTTCCTGGGCGTGTCCATTTTCATTGTCTATTTCCCGACCTGGCTGGAGCGGAGCGTGGGTTTCTCCCCTAACCAGATTGCGACTCTCTTCCTGGTTGGGGGAATCGCCAACGTCCTGGCCGGACCCCAAGCCGGTCGCCTTTCGGACAAGGTCGGCAGGAAGGTCATCGTCCTCCTCTCTTGTGTTGGCCTCAGCCTCGTGATGCTGGCAACCACCATCCTCATCAAAAGTCTCTGGGTAGCTTACCCGCTTTTCTTTCTTACCATGATCCTGGTGGCCATGCGGATCAGCCCATTCTCGGCCCTCCTGACGGCGCTGGTGCCGGACCAGAACCGTGGCTCCCTCATGAGCCTTACCATCGCCTTGGGCCAGGTGGGTTTCGGGCTCGGGGGTGCGCTGGCCGGACCGTTTTACGCCAACTTCGGATACGGAAGCAATACGGTGATCGGGGCCGTCTCCGTCCTCGGGATGGGCCTGATGGTCTGGTTCCTGGTGCCGGAGCCCCGAGGAGGAGAGAAGCGTCCGGCCTAGGAGGCGTGCAGCCTCCTCCTAGAGAGGTTACCATGGTGTTGTGAGCAGGTATGTCTGGCCCTTGAGGAAACCGAAGGCATGTCTGAAGCCGTGGAGAGAAAGGCCCAGGTCCTCCTGGTCGAGGACAACCTCACCGACGCGACCCTCATCCGTACTGTTCTGGAAAGGGAGGGGGACATACGGGTAACGCTTGCCCAAGATGGGATCCGTGGATGCCAGTTGGTGGTGAGTCACCGATGGGATCTGGTGGTCACCGACTTCAATCTCCCCGGACGGGACGGCATTGAAGTCATCTTGGAGTGTAAGGCTCACCAACCAGATACGCCGATCCTCTCAACCTCCGCCTATTCGGCAACGGTGTACCAGGAAGGCGCCCTCAGAGGGGGCGCCAGTGAGGTCCTGGGGAAGCCCATCAACCCGGAAGAGCTCATCCGCACGGTACGGGGTTTGTTGGAGCTGAAGAGCAGGGCCGACGCAAGCCCAAGAGTGATCCTGGCGATTGGGGCCTACTCAGGTGATGTGGAGGCTGGCTGTGGCGGAACCCTCATGAAACATGCCCTTGGCGGAGATCAGGTTCATGTCTTGGTTCTTTCCCTTGGGGCCAAAGGTCCTGGGATGGAAGAGCGAGCGGCCGCAACTCGAAGGGCGTGCAGGGTAATGGGGGCCGACCTCCTCCTCCCTCCGGACGAAGCGCCTGAAGTGCCCGACCTGGACACTGTGATGATCCGGATCAAAGACACTGTCCACGATCTGGTGCCCAGGATCGTCTTCGCCCCTTCATCAAATGACGTTCGGGATAGCCGCCAACAGGCGTATACCGCGGCTGACATCGCCGCTGCCGGATCTACCAGCCTCCTCTGCTACCAGGCCGCGACAACCACTCTCGATTTCAGGCCCACGTTGTTCGAGGACATCTCGGATTTCCTCGACCAGAAGATGGCCGCTCTCTCCCATTTCCAGCTGGAGGTCAGGGGGCGCCCTCACCTCGATCCGGGTCTGGCCAGAGCCGCGGCCCGGTATTGGGGGCGGTTCCTGGGATACGGTGAGGTGGAGCCGTTTGAGGTGGTCCGGCATATCCTCTGAACCAAAAACCTTCTCCCTGGCCCCGGGCATCCGTTAGAATACCGGGACCAATTCCGGACAGAATTCCCATGAGGAGGGTGGTTTGGCGACCCCATTACACCTGGAGTTCGAGCGTGACATTGTCGGACTCCAAAAACAGATTGACGGGCTCCTGAGGGCGGCTGAGGAGAAGGGGATCGATGTCTCCGATGAAGTCCGGATCTTGGGGCGAAAGCTCGAGGTCCTGAGGGAAGAGATCTTCCAGAACCTTACCCCACTCGAGCAGGTACAGGTGGCCCGGCATCCCAAAAGGCCCTACACGCTGGACTA
>JBDRDQ010000053.1:0-5340 GCA_043820695.1 Gemmatimonadota bacterium
TGATGGATCATCCGGCGGTGCAGCAGGTGGTCACGTTCGCGATTCGCCATGACAAGCTTGGGGAAGATGTGGCTGCGGCCCTTGTCCTCAGGGAAGGAGCCGAAGCTACTGAGGCTGAACTAAGGGCCTTCGCCGCGGGACGACTGGCTCCCTTCAAGGTGCCCCGCACCGTCCTCATCCTGGATGAGATCCCGACAGGGCCCACTGGGAAGCTTCAGAGAATCGGCCTCGCTGCGAAGTTGGGTCTGGAAGAATGAAGATTTTGATCTACGGCGCAGGAGCCGTCGGCGGTTATTTGGGGGTTCAGTTAGCGCTGGCGGGGGAAGACGTGACGTTGGTCGCGCGCGGGCCTCACCTGGAGGCCATGCGACGGAGGGGGGTAAGGCTCCTCTCAAAGGGGGAGGAGAGGATCGCTTATCCGAAGTGCACCGATGAGGGCTCTTTGCCGGGCCCCCAAGATGTCGTCTTTGTCACTCTCAAGGCGTATTCGGTGTTGGCATCGCTCAAGGGCATCCGAACTCTTCTGGGGCCCCAAACCATGGTGGTTTGGGCGGTCAACGGAATCCCCTGGTGGTACTTCTACGAACTCCCGGGGCAATGGAAGGATCATCGGCTTGTTAGCCTCGATCCGGATGGGTCTCAATGGGATGTCATCGGGCCGGAGAGGATCGTCGGTTGCGTGGTATACCCCGCGGTGGAGGTGGTCGAACCAGGGGTAGTCCACCACATCGAGGGCGATCGGTTCACTCTCGGCGAGCCATCCGACCTGAAGACCGAGCGGGTTCAGGGCCTGGCCAGGATGCTGATCGGCGCGGGCCTCAGGGCGCCGGTGCGGGGGATCCGGGACGAAATTTGGGGGAAACTCTGGGGCAATCTCTCCTTCAATCCAATCAGCGCCCTCACCCTTGCGACACTTGATCAGGTGGCTTCCGATCCGGGGACGGCAGGCGTGGCCCGGAGCATGATGGAGGAGGCCCAGGCCGTCGGCGAAGCTCTGGGGGTTCGGTTCTCAGTGGGCCTGGAAAAGCGCATCGCCGGTGCGGCGGCGGTTGGCCCCCACCGGACCTCCATGCTTCAGGACCTGGAAAAGGGCCGTCCGATGGAGATCGACGCCCTTGTCACAGCCGTGAGCGAGATGGCCAAGCTAGTGGGGGTTGAAGTCCCGACCATCAACACGGTGCTGGCTCTTATTCGGCAACGTGCCCGGTTGCCTGGAGCGTAGGGTACCCAAACAGGGCCGGTGGCCTTCATCGGTGAAGAAAGCCTCACTGGAAATCAAAGAGCCGATGTTCTATTAATAAGCGGGAACGTCAGATGTTTACCACATTTTTTCTTTCTTCCATCCCTGTAACGGGCCACGTTGAATCCGTGAGGTGGCCCCGGCCTGGCCCACCAGGATCGAATCGGAAGCCTTGATCGGAAGTCGTGTCTGAGATGTCTCTCGACCCACAGACTCTGGAGATTCCCATCGGATCGGACGTGTTCCAAGCCGCTCTTTTGGGGGGTGACCCTTCGGATTGGGTTTCCTTTGAGGCTGAGCTCATCGACGCAGGGGTCCCCATTCCATTGCCGAACCGGGTGGCCTGGGCCCAGGCAAACCCCGACCGCCCACACCGCTACCTCACGGTTCGAAACGGGCAGGGAGGGGCGGAAGCCGGGGTTGTGGTCCTGATCCAAAACAGCCGGCCCATTCCAGGCTGGCGACTCGCACGAACGGAGCGAATCGGCCCGGCCAGATCGGAAGAGGGCCGAAGGGCCCTGCTAACGGGGCTCTCCCGGATTCCCTTGCTGGAGCCCAGGATACTCCGACTTGGAGTGGGTGTGTTCTCGGCGGAGGCCAAATGCCTTTCCCAATGCGCCGGCCACCTGGAAGCCATTGGGTTTCGGCGGGCACCCCGCCCGCGTTCATACCTCCGAACGTTGACTCTCCAGTTGTCTCCCTCCGCGGAAGAACTCTTTTCCCAACTACATCCCACCGCCCGCCGACATATCCGCGCAACGACGAAAAAGCCCGTTTCGATCCGGGCCGTGGTAGACCCGAGCTTGGCTGACCGTTTGGGGGAGCTTTCCCGAGAAACCCACGCCCGGACAAGGTCAGTCCCTCCGGCCCGGGACTGGAATGCCGTGATTCGCTTCTCCGCCGCCCACCCCGGGCTTTCGAGGATTCTGGGCCTTTTTGCGGATGACCGTCACGACTCCTCGAGGCTTCTCTCTTTTGCTTGGAGTTGTTTTCACGGAGATCACGCCCACTATGAGGCAGGGGCATCGACTCGGGAGCCGGAATTGAAGGTGCCGTTGGCCTATGGGCTCATGTGGGAGTTGATCCTGTGGGCCAAGGCCTCCGGCGGAACCTTCTTCGAATTTGGTGGAGTTCCTTTGCGTTCGCCCGGGCCTGACGATCCGCTTTTCGGGATTCAAAAGTTCAAGAAATGCTTCGCATCTGAAGTTTCCGAGGTTGGAGCCGAGTTCAGCCTGGAGCCCAACGCTGCCCTGGGCTCGGCCTCGAGAGCGGTGAGTTCGGCGGTGCGCTGGATGAAAAATCGGCTGGATTCCCAGATGGAGAGGTCGTAGCGATGCGGCTTTCTTCGTTGGCCTCGGGGGTCGGGGCCTGAAACAAGGCATCTTGAATCATCAGATTGGAGAGCGTTCATGGTTACCAAAACCGACTTGGCCCGGGAGTGGCTGCCCCGGTATACCGGCATGCCCGTCGACAAGTTCGGGGATTATGTGCTGCTCACCAACTTCGAGAATTACTTCGTGAGGTTCGTGACGAATTACGATTGTGACATCTACGGAGGCGGTCGTCCCATGCAGGCGGCGACGAACTCCGCTGGGCTCTCCATGGTCAACTTCGGCATCGGTTCGCCGAATGCCGCGACCATCATGGACCTGCTGGAAGTTCGCCACCCCAAAGCCGTCCTCTTTCTGGGGAAATGCGGCGGATTGAAGAGATCCACGGAGATTGGCCAGTTCATCCTCCCCATCGCCGCAATCCGGGGGGAAGGAACTTCAAACGACTACCTGCACCCCATGGTCCCTGCGCTGCCCTCCTTCAAACTCCACAAGTTCGTATCGGAGAAGCTGGTCGAACGGAATCTGGAATACCGGACCGGGGTGGTGTACACGACCAACCGCCGGGTATGGGAACACGACGAGAAGTTTCGGGAGCAGCTCCAAGAGATGACGGCCATCGCCATCGACATGGAAACGGCCACGATTTTTGTGGTTGGGCATCGGAATCAGATCGCCCGGGGGGCCCTCCTCCTGGTGTCAGACCTTCCCCTGATTCCGGAAGGGGTGAAGACAGAGGAGAGCGACCGCCAGGTCACCCGTGATTGGGCCGACACCCATCTGGAGATCGGGATCGCCTCCCTGTCGGAGATCGGGCAAGAAGGGGAGACCATCAAGCATTACCGGTATTGAGGTTTTTGCCGCCTTGATCAGGAGAGCCCCCAGCATTTGCGCACCTACCCCCCCTTTTCTTAATCTTCCACCAGTTCTCCGACCCTTTCCGGACCGGGCCGGACCGGACCCCACCGGGCAGCCTCGCCCACGGGGCAGTCTCGCCCACCGGGCAGCCTCGCCCGCCGGGCAGTCTCGCCCGCCCTTGGAATGTTCAGATTGGAGAGTGTGATCTCCCATGATCGGAAGCACTTTCGGCCACTATCGTGTTCTCGAGAAGATCGGGCAGGGGGGGATGGGGGAGGTGTTCCTGGCGGACGATGCGTCCCTTCACCGGAAGGTGGCGCTGAAGTTCCTTCCGGAGGCCCTCGCCGACTCCTCCGAGTTCAGGGAGCGCTTCCTGGTCGAGGCCCGAGCGGCGGCGGCCCTTTCCCACCCGAATATCTGCGTGATCCATGAGGTGGGCGAGGCCGAGGGCCGGCCCTTCATCGCCATGGAGTACGTGGAGGGAGAGACGCTCCAGGGGAAGATCAGAGCAGGGTCCTTGGGCGCCGAGGCCGTCGTGGCCATCCTCGGCCAGATTGCCTCCGGCCTGGAGGAAGCCCACGGGAAGGGGATCATCCACCGGGACATCAAGACCAGCAACATCATGGTCACGGACAGGGGCCAGGCGAAGATCATGGACTTCGGGTTGGCCAAGGTCCGGGGCGGGCCGGCCCTGACCAAAACCCTGACCACGCTGGGCACGGTGGCCTACATGTCGCCGGAGCAGGCCGCCGGCGACGAGGTGGACCACCGCACCGACCTCTGGTCGACGGGGGTCGTCCTCTACGAGATGCTCACGGGAGAGCTCCCTTTCCAGGGGGAACGGGAAACCGCCGTCATCCATCACATCCTCCACGAGTCCCCGAAGCCCATCAAAGATCTGAAACCGCCGGTCCCTGTGGAGCTCCGGCGGATGGTGGATCGGGCCCTGCAGAAAGAGCCGGAGGCCCGGTACGGCTCGGCCGGAGAAATGCTGCGAGATCTTCGGAAGTACGAGGAGGCTTCCCGGGCCGCGGCCGCCGGGGTTTTCAACGTTCGCTCCCTCGCTCGCCGCCTCCGTCGCCCGGTGGTGGCCATCCCCTCGGCGCTGGCGGTCATCGGCTTGACGTTGTTCGCTGTCTGGTTCGCCCAGCGGCGGGCCGACATCCGCTGGGCCAGGGAGGAAGCTCTTCCGGAGATCGCCCGGCTCATAGGGGAGAACGACGTGTGGCGGAACCTGGTGCCGCCCTACCGACTGGCGGAGCAGGCGGAGACCATTCTGGGCGACGACCCCGAGTTGGCGGCTCTTTTCCGGCAGTGCTCCAGGGAGATCAACATCCTCACGGAGCCTCCCGGGGCCAGCGTCTACATGAAGGAGTACCAGGACCCCGACGTCGAGTGGGCTCTTCTTGGAGTTACGCCCATGGAGGGGGTGCGGGTGCCCATCGGGGTCTTCCGGTGGAAGATGGAGAAGGAAGGGTACGAGACCGTTCTGGCAGCCGCGTCCACCTGGAACGTTGGAGGCGAAGAGGACCTCATCGCCGGCTACGATCTGGTCCGCACGCTGGACCCGGAGGGAAGTGCTCCGCCCGGGATGGTGCGGGTGCAGGCCACGGAAACCCCTGTCGGGGCCCTGGATGACTTCTTCATTGGCCGGTACGAGGTCACGAACCGGGAGTACAAGGCGTTTCTGGATGCCGGTGGGTACGGGAACCGGGAGTATTGGAAGCACCCATTCGTGAGAGACGGGCGGGAACTCACCAGAGACGGGCAGGAACTCACCTGGGAGGAGGCCGGGAGGGAGTTCGTGGATCAATCGGGCCAGCCTGGCCCCTCCACCTGGCTGGGGGGAGATTTTCCCCAGGGCCAGGGCGAACATCCGGTCTCAGGCGTGAGCTGGTATGAGGCGGCGGC
>JBDRDQ010000054.1:0-11191 GCA_043820695.1 Gemmatimonadota bacterium
TACGGGATCCTCTGACCGTACCCTCTCCCCTCTTGGTTCTTCCTCTATCTGAGGGGACGGAGACCCTGGAGGGGGTTCTTGCCTCAGCCAACGCCCTCACGAGGGGAGATCTGGGAAGAGCCCTGGAGCGAAAGGACATCACAGGGAAGAAAGAAGAGACCTTTCTTCTCTTTCCCCCCGAAGGCTCGGGACCCCAGCGCATCCTCGTAGTGGGAACGGGTAAACAAGACGAGGTGGACGCCGAGACTCTTCGGCGGGTTTTCGGACGGGCGGTTCGGGTGGCCGAGGGCATGAGGCTGGGAGCCCTGTCCGTGTGGATGGAACCCGGCTTCCCTCTTTCCCAGGCCATCTATGCCCAGGCCGCGACGGAGGGAGTGGTTCTGGCGGCCTGGCGCTACAAGGAGTTGAAGACCCAGAAAGACCCTGACGGTTTGGACACCGACCTGACGGATCTGTCCCTGATTACGCAGGGCGACGAGAACGAGGCACGCCGGGGGCTGCTTATCGGGCTGGCACAGGCCAAGGGAGAGAATCTGGCCCGGACCCTCCAGTCCCGACCCGGAAATGTGGCGACTCCCACCCATCTGGGGGATGAAGCGAAGCGGTTGGGGAAGGAGTACGGCCTCGACGTCACGATCTTGGGCCCGAAGGAGATCGAGAAAGAGGGGATGGGTGCTCTTCTGGCCGTGGCCCAGGGCTCCGAGCAAGAGCCCCGGTTCATCGTGCTGGAGCACCGGGGGGGGAAGAAGGATGATCCACCTCTGGTCCTGGTCGGCAAGGGCCTCACCTTCGACGCCGGAGGAATCTCCATCAAGCCTGCGTCGGGGATGGAGGACATGAAATACGATATGTCCGGAGGAGCCGCGGTTCTGGGGGCGATGCAGGCCGTGGCGGACCTCTCATTGCCCCTCAATGTCACCGGGATCGTTCCCAGCGCGGAGAACCTTCTTTCGGGTAAGGCGGTAAAACCCGGGGACGTGATCCACACCCGGGAGGGGAAGACGGTGGAGGTCGTGAACACCGACGCTGAAGGCCGCCTGATTCTGGCCGACGCCCTCTCCTTCGCCCAGACCCTGAAACCGGCGGCCGTGGTGGACTGCGCCACCCTGACCGGGGCGTGTGTGGTGGCTTTGGGGAACCATGCCGCCGCCATCTTGGGTACCGATGAGGGATTGATACAGGAGCTCCGGGAGGCCGGGGACCGATCGGGGGAGCGCTGTTGGCCTCTCCCCCTATGGAAGGAGTACCGGGAACAATTGGACAGCACCGTGGCAGATTTGAAGAACGTTGGAGGGCGCTCTGCAGGAACCATCACCGCCGCCACCTTCCTGAAGGAGTTCGTGGGGGACGTTCCCTGGGCCCATCTGGATATCGCCGGGACGGCGTATGGGGAAGGAAAGCTCTCCTACCGTCGAAAAGGGGGTTATGGGGCGCCGACCCGGACCCTCCTGGAGTGGGTCAGGAGCCGCGTGGCGTGACGCTGTCCGATGCTCCGTTCCGAGGGGTTCCTTTCCTGAGAGGGGTTCTGACGGGACTCCTGATGGGGTGTCTCCTGACTCCTCCTTCCGGCTTGTCCGGGCAGGTCGTTCCGGACTCGACGCGTATCCCGCCGGATTCCCTCCGCGTTATGACGCCCGACGACAGCCTTGGTCTCCAGGAGGTACAGGCCGACACTATCAATCCTGAAGACACCCTTCCTGCGCTCCAACTTCCGGATCTCGCCAACCCCCTTCCAGCCGGCTGGTACACCGGCGTCTGGGAGTGGGACCGGGAGGAGATCCTGTCCAGCAAGGCCATCACCTTGGCCGAACTTCTGGAAGAAATCCCGGGTGTCGTGCCCCTTCGGGGGGGGGACTACGGGACCCCCGTCTCGGTATCCGCTTCCGGGGCAGGGGGTGGCCGTGTGAGGGTTTTCCGGGATGGAATCGAGATCCTACCCCTGGAGGGAAGCGTGCCCGATCTCGGTCGGATCGGGATGGGGGGGCTGCGGTCCATCCGGGTGGTACGGTCGGCGGTGGACATCCGTATCGAGCTGGAGAGTATCCTGGCCGAAGGGGGCCGGCCCTACTCCCTGGTGCAGGCTGGGACGGGGGACCTCAATTCGAACCTCTTCCGGGGCACGTTCAGCCACCCCAGGGCTATGGGCGGCATCATCGCCCTTACCATGGAGCGGGTGGACACCCGCGGTCCCCGAGGGGCCGAACCGGGAATCTCCCAGGGCGCATGGATCCGTTATGCCAGGACCCTCTTCGGCGGGGGCGCCCTCCTCTTCGATTTTGCGTCCAGGTCGGCGGAACGGGAGGGGCTCTACGAGCCTCCCAAGGCCACCCGGTCTGATTGGTCCATCAGGACACGTTGGGGCCTCCTCCCCGGGTTGGTGGGGGACCTCTACTACGGTTCATCGTCTCTAAAGGCCGAAGAACCGAGCACCTTCGAATTCGGGTTGGAGAGGCGGACTCAACTCGGGGGTATCCTGGCGTACGACTCGGAAAGGATCCGGGCCGCGGCCAGAATCCAGAGGCTCTCGGGTGAGGGGCTACCAGGAACCACGGCGCATCTGGAGGTACAGAGCGCGTTGGGGCGTTTTGGCGGCGTGGCCGGAGAGACGACCTGGGAGAGCTGGGGTGACCGGTCCATCAGTCGGAACCGGTTTCGGGGCTGGACGGCTCCGGTATGGGGGCTGTCCCTCTTTGCGGAAACTGGGTCGGGGGAGTGGGGGCTGCCCTATCTCCCTCCAGTGATCATCCCGGCGATTGATTCGATCCCTGGAGGAAGCGAGGGCCCCGTACCCGCCGACACCCTCCCTGCGGTAATCCCTGGGCCGAGGTTCGCGGAACAGAGTGGGTCCAGGTACGGCGCCCAATTCCAGTGGAAGGGCCTTACCCTGGCCGGGGCCCGGCTGAAGTCCGAATCCGATTCCCTCTTCCTTCTCGGCCTCCCCACGGACCGGTCCGGTTCGACCCAGGCCGGCGGGTCCCGGGACGGTTTCGAAGTGTCAGCCCAAATCCCCATCTACCCCAGGGGTTTCTCCCTGGTTGGGTGGTGGCAGAAGTGGGACCAGGCCGACGATGTGTGGACGACGCCCAAAGATTCGACGGTCAACCCGGAGCTCCTGCCCGAGGCGAAGATCCCGTGGCGGTACCTCCCCTCGCAAAGCTATCAGGCTAGTCTCAGCTTCCACGACACCTTCTATCCCACGGGGAATCTGGAGGTTTGGTTCGATCTGGGGGTACGGGGCAGGGATCCCATGGCGGTGCCCTTCATGGAGGAGGTGGCGGTGGGGTAGGAAGGGTCGGTGGGGGATGAAGGGGCAACCCGGATGGTTCCCTCCATGGTCCCCTTCTACCAGAGCTGGTTCGTGCGCCTCCAACTGCGGATCGTCACGGTGAGGGCCTTCATCATGTGGGAGAACTTCACCATCCGACAGCGGAATCAGGATTTTCCAAATAGGATCCTCCCTTCCACACGCTCCTTTTACGGGGTCCGCTGGACGCTCTGGAACTGAGTTGAAAATGACCGTAAGGAGGGGGAGATGATCCGGAGTATGACGGGGTTCGGAGAGGCCGCCAGGGAGCTTCCCAAGGGGCAGCTCCGGGCCACGGTGAAGACGGTGAATCACCGCTTCTTCAACGCCCATCTGAAGACCCCCTACGGCTTCGACCGGTATGAAGGGGAAATTCAGAATTGGCTCAAGGGCTTCTTCTCCCGTGGCCACGTGAATCTCACCCTCGTCCTCGAACGCAACCGGGCCACCGGGCCAGAAGGCCTGCCCCAGCTCGATCTGGACAGGGCCCGCCACTATTGGGGGCTTCTGGGCACACTCCGAGAGGAATTGGGGATCTCGGGGGAGGTGGAGCTCTCTTCGGTCCTCAGGGTCGGGGATCTTTTTCAGGCCCCGGAGGCTCCAGTGGCCGATGAAGAGATCTCCCCCGAGGTCATCCGGGAGGTCGTCGAGGAAGCGGCACGGGGGGCTCTGGCCATGAGAGAGGAGGAGGGGGCCCACCTTCAGGTCGATCTTTCGGGCCGCCTCCTCTCCATGGAGGAGAGTCTCGCCGTCATCGAGCTTCGGGCTCCGGAGAGATTGGTGGCGGAATGGGACCGGCTCCAGGCCGCCATCAGGGAGCTGAGCCAGCAGGAGGAGGTCGATCAGGACCGGCTCGCGAAGGAAATTGCTTACATGGCCGAGCGGTGGGATATCAACGAGGAGGTTGTCCGTTTCCGGGCACATCTGATTGCCTTCGGGAAGAAGCTGGAGGAAGGCGGGGGGGAGCCCGTAGGTAAGCGGTTGGGTTTTCTGGTCCAGGAGATGCACCGGGAGGCCAACACCATCGCCTCGAAGGCGAACGATCTCGAGATCGGGCATGCCTCCGTGACCATCCGGGAGGAGATCGAGAGACTTCGCGAACAGCTGGAGAACGTGGAGTGACCAAGGTCCTCCTGGAGGCCCGTCCGGTGGTTCTCTCCGCCCCCAGCGGGGCAGGGAAGACCACCATCGCCCGGGCGCTTGTGGACCGTGAAGACGACTTTGCCTTCTCCGTTTCGGCCACCACCCGACCTCCCAGGAAAAGCGAGGTCCAGGGAGTCGACTACTGGTTCATCTCCGAAGCGGAGTTCTTGAAATTGGTGGAGGGTGGAGAGTTTGCGGAGTGGGCGAGGGTCCACGGAGATTACTACGGCACACCCATGAAAAGCCTGATCGATGCCGGTCAGGGCGGGCGCCACGTGGTCCTGGATATCGATGTTCAGGGAGCGATGCAGATTCGGGAGGCGGTTCCCGAAGCGCTGCTTCTATTTATCTTACCACCATCGGTGGAGTTGCTCTTCCGTCGCCTTTCGGGGCGGGGAACCGAAAAGGAGGAGACTCTTCGCCGCCGCCTGAACACGGCCCTTCAGGAACTTGGAGCCGCCGAGGCTTTCGATTATTTCGTCATCAACGAGGATCTGGACGAGGCCGTTGGGGAGGTGCGGGGCTTGGCCAGAAAGGGGGAGGCGCCCCCGGAGGGTGCGTCAGGAACGCTGGACGACGCCAGAAGCCTTCTGGCCGGTGTCGAATCCCTGCTGCGGCGGGACAAACTGCTTCCAGACTGATAGAGGATCATTACGTTATGCGCGTATTTACCCCCGACGAAGTTGCAGAGCAAACCCACAGCAAGTACCTGGGCGTCCTGGTGGCGGCTCGGTATGCCCGTGAGCTGAACGCTCTCCCCAGGGAGACCCTGCCCCTTGGCCAGGACAAGAAGCTCACGACCCGCTCCTTGGAGGCTCTCGTCTCTGGTCAGATCGAGTTCCGGTTGGTGAAGCGCCGGAAGCGTGAGGAGTAGGGAGCGGTGACCGTCCGGGTCCTTCAACCCAGACGCCCCTGGGAGGGGCGGCGGGTGATTTTGGGTGTCACGGGCGGAATTGCGGCGTACAAATCGGTACAGGTGGCCCGGGACCTCACTCGTTTGGGAGCCCGGGTCGATGTGGTTATGACCTCCGGGGCCCAACGCTTCATCCAACCCCTTTCCTTTCAGGGGGTCACGGGCCGGGAAGTGTTCACCGACATCTTCTCGGGGCCGGGGCCTGCGGCCCACATCCGGCTGGGAATGGAGGCCGACGTCGTGGTCGTCGCCCCGGCCACGGCTGACTTCCTGGCTCGGGCGGCCCAGGGGCTGGCGAACGACCTTCTAGCCACTACCCTCCTTGTGACCCGGGCGCCGGTGGTTCTCTGCCCTGCCATGAATGAGAGGATGTACAGTCATCCTCAGACCCAATCCAACCTCCGACATCTTCAGGGCAGCCTGGGGTACCAGCTGGCCGGACCCGGCCAGGGTCCTCTCGCCTACGGAGAGGGGGATGGGCCGGGTCGGATGCTGGAACCGGATGAAATCGTCCAGCACGTGGGCAGGGCACTGGGACGGGAGGCAGCCTGGGAAGGTAGGGAGGTTGTGGTCACGGCGGGCCCCACCCGGGAGCCGCTGGACCCTGTCCGGTTCCTGGGCAACCGCTCTTCGGGGCGAATGGGTTTTGCTCTGGCCGGCGCTGCCTGGAGACGAGGGGCGGATGTCACCCTGGTAACCGGCCCGTCATCTCTCCCGGACCCTCCGGGGGTCCGGACCGTCAGGGTGGAGACGGGGGAGGAGATGAAAGCCCAGGTTCTGTCGGTGCTTCCTCGGGCCGACGTCCTGGTCTTCGCAGCGGCCGTGTCGGATTTCAAGCCCCAAGACGCCAACGAGAAGAAGCTCAAGAGATCCCGGAAGGACCAGGGCATGGAGATTCATCTCTCTCCAACCGCCGACATCGCTCTGGCAACGGTGGAAGGTCGAAAGCCGGGGGCGGTGGCCGTGGGATTCGCTCTCGAGACCGAGGATCTCCTGGGGAATGCAAGGCGGAAGTTGAGGGAGAAGGGCTTCCACCTCATTGCTGCCAACAGTGCGTTGGAGGAGGGGGCCGGCTTCGACGTGGACACGAACCGCGTCACCATCCTCGACGCCGACGGGGGCATGGAGGAACTCCCTGTCCTTTCGAAGGACGAGGTGGCGGAGAAGCTGTTGGATCGCCTTACCCACCTTCTCCGGGACGGAAGGTGACCGGACCCGTTCTCTCTTCCGGACAGGCAGCCCGGTATTTCCGCCAACAAGGGGAGCTCGGAGGGGCCGAGTTCTTTTTGGGGGAGATGAATCGGGACGAAGCCCTGGCCCTCGCTCAAAGAAGGGTGGGCCTGGAGGTTGGATTCCGGGAGGGCCAGGAGGTTGGATCCCTGAAGGACCCGAAGGGCAGAAGGGAGGGGTCGGAGAGCTACCAATCGCTCCGGAAGGAGGCCCTGACCTGTCAACGGTGCTCCCTGGCCCGGACCCGGACCCATGTGGTCTTTTCCGACGGAAACCCCCAGGCCCGCCTCATAGTGGTGGGAGAAGCCCCTGGCGCTCAGGAGGACAAAACCGGCCTGGCCTTCGTAGGTCCCGCCGGGAAGCTCTTGGATCTGCTCCTGGGGTCCGTCGATCTTTCCCGGGACTCCTCCGCCTACATCTGCAACATCCTGAAGTGCCGTCCGCCGGGGAACAGGAATCCTCTTCCCGGAGAGATCCAGGAGTGTACCTCCTTTCTCCGGGGTCAGATCGAGCTGGTATCTCCGGAGGCGATCCTGGCGGTGGGTACCTTTTCGGGCCAATTCCTCACCGGAAAGGCCATACCCCTGGGGCAGCTGCGAGGAGAGGTTTATAGTTACCAGGGAGTGCCGGTGGTGGTGACGTATCATCCCGCTGCTCTCCTCCGGAATCCGGGCTGGACCCAGGCCACCTGGGAAGACCTCCAGCTCCTTCGGCAGGTTATGGACGGAGCTTGAAGCTCCAGCCCGTAGGAAGGACCCTCAGACCGTGAACTCTCCAGATCCCATGGCAGCTCCGTCTCCGCCGGCTTTTGATAGGCAACCCCCCTTTTCCCCCGAGGCCGAAGTCTCGGTTCTGGGCGGAATGCTTATCGACCGGGACGCGGTGGCCAGGGCTGTGGAGGTGGTTCGGGACTCCATGTTCTACCGGGAGGCCCACCGCCGCCTTTACCGGGCCATGACCCGGCTCTTCGAACGGGGTGATGTGATCGATGTGATCACCCTGAGTGAGGAGTTGAAAAAGACGGATGAACTGGACGCCTCCGGAGGGTTGCCCTACCTGGCAGAGCTGCTGGACGCGGTTCCGACCGCTGCCAACATCGAATACCATGCCAAGATCGTCAGGGAAAAGGCTCTCCTTCGGAACCTCATCGAGGCCGCCTCCACCATCATACGGGACGTGTACGAGCAGGGCGAAAAGCCGGTCGAAGAGGTGTTGGATCAGGCTGAACAGAGGATATTTCACGTAGCCCAGAGTCACGACCGGACCGGGTTCGTTTGGATAAAGGAGATCCTATGGCCCACCTTCGAGCACATCGAACGCCTTCAGGAATCCAAGTCCGGGATTACCGGCGTGCCCACGGGGTTCCCCGACCTCGACCGGATGACCTCGGGGCTTCAGAAGGGTGAACTCTGTATCGTTGCGGCCCGTCCCTCCATGGGGAAGACATCCTGGGTCTTGAATGTGGCCCAGACCGCCGCCATCGAACACAACGTCACCGTTGCCATTTTTTCCTTGGAAATGGGGAAAGAACAGTTGGTGCAACGGCTCCTCTGTGCAGAGGGTCGCGTCGACAGCCAGCGCCTGCGCAGGGGGCAACTTACTGCAGACGAGTACCAGAGATTGGCGGCTGCGGCCGGGCATCTGAATACCGCTCCCCTCTGGATTGACGACTCTCCCGCAGCCACCGTTCTCGAAATGCGGGCCAAAGCGCGACGGCTCAAGGCCGAAACCGACCTGGGCATGCTGGTCATCGACTACATGCAGCTCATGGCGGGGAGTAGCCGGAGCGAGAACCGGGTCCAGGAGGTAAGTGAGATTTCTCGGGGACTCAAGGCCTTGGCCCGTGAGCTGGAGGTTCCTGTGGTGGCGCTCAGCCAGCTGAGCAGAGCGCCGGAACAGAGGACCGATCGCCGGCCCCAGCTGTCGGACTTGAGGGAGTCCGGATCCATCGAACAGGATGCCGATTTGGTCATGTTCCTGTACCGGCCGGAATACTACCTTGGCCCGGTGGACAAGGACGGGAATTCCCTGGAAGGGAAGTCCGAGTTGGCCATCGCCAAGCAACGAAACGGGCCAACCGGAACCATCGACCTCTTCTTCCACAAGGCGTATACCCGCTTCGACTCCGTCTCGGCCAAGGAGATGGAGGGTGGTGGGGCGGGCTCCGGTCAGGGTTCTCCCTTCTAGGGTTCTCCCTTTTCAGGACGGCAGATCGGGTTTGAATATTCCGGAAATAGCAGAGGATCGAGAGCTTCCCACCCTCGGGGTGGCGATCCCCGCCGCCGGGACGGGTACCCGGATGGGAGGGGTTCGAAAGCCCTTCGTGGAGCTCTGTGGTGAGCCCCTTCTGCTTCACTCTCTCCGGCCCTTCCTCGAACATCCGCAGGTCCATGCCGTTGCCATAGCCCTTGGAGAAGAGGATTTCCTCGACCCACCAGAATGGCTCGGGGAGCTTGGCTCCAGGGTGCTTTTGGTGCGAGGGGGCGCGTCCCGGGGAGAGTCGGTGTGGGCGGCGCTCCAGGCGCTTCCATCCTGGGTGGAGCTGGTAGCGGTTCATGATGCGGCTCGCCCCCTGGTGACTCGATCCATAATCGACCGGTGTCTCCGGGAGGTTCGAGGGACCCGGGGGGCGGTCGCCGGCTGGCCCGCCGTGGACACGCTCAAGCGGGTAGGGGAGGGGGAGAGGGTGGCGGAGACCCTGCCCCGGGACGAGGTCTGGCATGCTCAAACCCCACAGATCTTCCCCAGGGAGATGATTTTCAGGGCCTATGAGGAAGCGGCGCTGACCGGCGTCTCCAACACGGATGACTCGGCATTGGTGGAGCGGGCCGGGGGGGAGGTCGTGATGGTGAGAGGGAGCCCGTTCAACCTGAAGGTCACCCGCTCGGAGGACCTTGCCCTGGCCGAGTATTTCCTCCGTTTGGAGGCTCGATAGTGGGACCCCGACTCGTCAGAATAAGGGGGGGCGTGCCCGATCCGGCCGACCTGGCGCCGGTGGCCCGCCACCTGGTGGGGGGTGGGCTTGTCGCCATGCCCACCGAGACGGTGTACGGGTTCGGCTGTGTGCCGTACGAGGCCCCCGTGCGGACGCTCCAGCGGCTCAAGGGCAGGGGTCCGGAGAAGCCCTTCCTCCTCCTCATTCCTGGGGTCGATTCAGTCCCCGAGCTCGATTGGGTGCCCCGGGCTCGGGCGTTGGCAGAGCTTTTCTGGCCCGGTGCCCTGACGCTCATCCTCATGGATCCTGCCGGGAGGTATCCGTCGGGGGTCCGGAGCCCGGCGGGTGGGGTGGCCGTTCGGGTAAGCCCTCATCCCCTGGTCAAAGCCCTCGTGAGGAGCGTCGGAGGCCCGATCGTTTCCACAAGCGCCAATACTCCAGGGGGGCTCCCGGCGCTCACGCCTGAGGGGGCCATGGAAACCGCTGAGGGACTGGGGGCAGGCGATGAGCTTTGGGTCCTGGACGGAGGCCCCCTTATTCCCTCGGAACCCTCTACGATCATCGACTGTACCGGATCGGTACCCTTGATCCGCCGGGTCGGCGCGATTCCCCTGGATCGCATACGATTTGTCCTTCCGGAAATCCATGAACCCTCCTGATCAGCAGTCTCCCGACCCCCCCCTCCGGCTCCTCTTCGTTTGCAGCGGGAATACTTGCAGAAGTCCGCTGGCCGAGGTCCTTTCCAGGCGGTTTGCAGGGGAGTTGGGCCTACACTCGGTTGAAATCCGATCGGCGGGGACTTCTGACGGGTCAGGCCTGGAGGCGAGCGGGGGGGCGCTCAGAGCTGCCGCGCGGCACGGCCTCTCCCTGAAGGGCCATGCCTCCGCCGCTCTCTCGAGGGAGTTGGTGGAATGGGCGGATTGGGTCTTCGCCATGGGTTCCGGGCATCTCCTTCGACTCGAAGAGCTGGGGGCCGAGAAGAAGGCTGTCCTCCTCGGAGCCTTCGCCACGGAAGAAGAATCGGATGGGATCGATACCGGCGGGGTTCTCCTTGAGGTGCCCGATCCTTTCGGGGGATCCGATGCGGTCTACGAAGAGACCTACCGAACTCTTGAGAAGTATGTGGAGCTGGCAATGAAACGGCTGGCAGGAAAGGTCGGAGGATGATGTCCGAGATCACCGCGCGCACCCGGGTATTCGCCCTCATCGGGGACCCCGTGTCACACTCTTCCTCCCCAACCATCCAAAACGCGGCCCTTCGGAACCTGGGCCTGGACGGTGTCTACGTAGCGCTTCAGGCCGGTTGGGACGAGATGGTAGGATTCGTCAGGGGATTGGCCATGAGCGGGGGTGGCGGGAATATCACTCTCCCCCATAAGGAAAAAGCCGCAACGGTCGTCGACGTTCGTTCCCCGGCCGTCAAACGGACGGGGGCCTGCAATACCTTCTGGTTCGAGGATGGGAAGATCCACGGAGACAACACCGACGTCGAAGGGTTCTCCGGGGCTCTGGAGGTTTTCCTGGGAGGACCACCCGAGGGGAAGCGGGTCCTGGTACTGGGGGCCGGGGGGGCGGCCCGGGCCTGCCTCGTTTCCCTCATGGACGGAGGGGTCGACGAGGTCCAGATTCTCAACCGCACCAGGGATCGTGCCCGGGTAGTGGCCCG
>JBDRDQ010000055.1:0-3007 GCA_043820695.1 Gemmatimonadota bacterium
CCAGAGTGGAGACCAGGGCCAATTGGTAGGATTCATCCTCTCCCAACCCCGACACGAGTATCTGTGCACCGTCGGAGGACCAAGCCGCTGCCCCGTACCACTGAAAGGTCTCTCCTCTGAAGAGGACACGGGGGTTGCCGCCCGCCCAATCGACGACACGGAGCTCGTAGGGGTGATCCAGCCCATCTCGATACCAGGAGTAGGCGACCTTCTTGCCGTCAGGCGATACCGCGCATGACTCTGCCCACTGGCTCATCCAGTCTGAATCCTCAGTCAGCCTGCGAGTGTCCCCGGTGCCAACTTCCCGGACGGCAAGGTTCCCCTCCCCATCGACGAAGGTCAGATGCCGCCCGTCGCCCGTGACGTCACACGCGCCTGCATCGGGCCCACCCCACACGCGTCGAACCACCATCGGTGTGGAGTCCTGCTCCGAGATGTCCGTATCGAGGGCACCCACCAGGCCCGCCGCGGCCGGGGTCATGGCGTCATTGGAGCTTTGATCAGGCTCCGGTCCACAGCCAATGAGGAGGGTGGTCGCGACGACGAACACCACTAGGGCATTTGCTGAGTTTGGAAAGGGCAGTCGGGGCACCCCGAGCTCACCAGCATGCGAGACCTTCTTCATGACGTCCTCCTTCGGGGGAAAGCAGCTGTCGACGCGTTCTCGACCGCTTTCCCCTGCCATGGGCGTGCCAGAAGGATGCTTCAGCGTAAGTCATAAAGATACTTGGGTTTAGCCGTCAACAGGCGATTGAGACCCACTCTACTCCGCAACGCATCGTTGCGAGCCGATGTTCGAATCATTGCGGCAGCCGAACCGTCACCGTCGTGCCAACACCCAACTCACCTTCCACGGACAGATCGCCGCCGTGGGCCTGTGCGATCCGAAGGGCGATCGGTAACCCCAGTCCGGTCCCGTCAGAGCGCGTGGAGAAGAAAGGATCGAAGATTCGCCCCAGGTTTGCGGCCTCGATCCCCTTTCCGTTGTCCCGGATGGAGACATGCACTTCTTTCTCCGCGCGCCGGACCTCCACCGTTGCCACCCCACCGGGCTCCAGAGCCTGAGCAGCGTTCAGGAGGAGGTTGAGGAAGAGTCGTTCCAGGGCCGCAGCGTCGCCGTTTACCTCAAGGGGTTCCCCTTCGGCCCCATCCGCCTCCAACGTTGCCTTGCGCTCCTGGAAAGTCGGCTGCGCCACCTGGACCGCAGCCTTCAGCGGTGCTCTGAGATTCATTGGGGCCAGGGTAACACTTCCGCTCCGGGCCACTTGGAGGGCACCGGTCACCGATCGGTTGAGCCCATCGATCTTGCGAAGGGTCCGAGCCATGAGCTCGAGCGTCTCCTCGTCTTCCGGGAGCTTCTCCTCGATTCGCTGCAGATCCACCCGGATGGATGTGAGAGGGTTACGAACCTCATGAGCTAGGGAGGCTGCAAACTCCCCTACGGCTGCCAGGGCTTGGCGCTGGGAGAGCTCCTGAAGGGTCCTCCTGAGGCTCTCGGTCATGGCGTTGAACGCCCGGCCCACACGCCCGACCTCGTCCCGTCCCTCCGAATCCACCTCGCGATACAGGTCTCCCTGGGACACCGCCTCTGCCGCGTCTGCGAGCCTAGCCAGGGCCCGTGTGGTGCGCCGGGTGAGAAGCGTCGCGAGACCCAGAACGAACATCGTCACTACGGCCAGGATCCAGAGGTTCCTGCGCGCACTCTCCCGGAAGGGGTCTGCGAAAGGCGCCACCGGCGCGGCCAAGACAAGCTGCAGCGGGGGATCCTGGAGCTGCCGATGAACAGAGAGCCAGCTCTCGTCTCTCCACTGAAACTGCTGCTGGGCCAGGAGCACCGGATCGATGGACAGAGGAAGAAGGGACGCCCCGGTCCTCG
Organism: Gemmatimonadota bacterium; assembly: GCA_043820695.1. GTDB lineage: Bacteria > Gemmatimonadota > Gemmatimonadetes > Longimicrobiales > Gaopeijiaceae > JABDNZ01. The sequence goes on from JBDRDQ010000055.1 coordinate 1,877, forward strand.
GCTCGAAGGCTCCCAGGAGCGAACCAGCCACCCCACCCCAGGTGGCGCTGCCCGATAGAAGGGCGCTGAGGCGGAGGTCGATGTCGAGGGTGCCCAGTCTCTGACCGGATGCAGGATCAAAGATACCGAGCTGGACCGGTAAGGGCCGAACGGCAGTAGTGAGGCCTGTGCTTACAGCGGATCTGTCCGCCGGCGACCTCCACCGGACGTCCCCACCAGTATCCAGGATTCGGATCTCCTCCACACTCCCCTGAAGATCGGCTAACAGCTCCCGAAGAGCGGAATCAGATGAGAGGCCTTCCCTGGGGTCATCGTCTGAAGGAGACGCGAGGGGCGTCGGCCGGGTCTCGTTCGGAAAACCCGCGGCCTGGAGCCCGGCCTGCACCGCGGGGAGTTCGGCAACCCGGAGAATCTCACCCCGCACGGTCAGCCAGCGGAGGCCCACGTCCTCGGCAACCTCGCCGAGGGAGACCTCCAAACGCTCTCTCAGGAGTGCCCCCCCGGAGCGCTCAGCCGTCCCGGTGAGCCAGAAGCCCAACAGGGCCAACGGCAGAACCGCACCGCCAAGGACGATAAGGATGAACTTGCTCCGCAGAGAGAGCGTGAGCCGGAGCTTCATTGCTTCTGGCCTGTTGGAGGATTTCCCTCAACTTAGGGCGAAAGGCGAGGTAGCAACAACCAGTTTCGGCTGAGTGGGCGGAACGGGACCCCATCGACCAAAGGGCTCGAAACAGTGGCCCAAATCGTGCGAGGGCACTAACCTGACAGCACAGTGACCCATCCTGAAGACGGTGCAGCATGAGCCTCCGCGCTCGCATTCTGGTGCTCTTCCTTGGCCTCGGTGTGGTCCCGATCCTCCTCCTGGGAGTCTTCGGTTACGCCCGGTCCATGAGGGCGGTCCGCGGGCTGCTGGAGGCCCAGACTTCCACCCTGGCCCACCAAGCCGCCTCCGAGATCCGGGACCGGTATGAGCTTCGCCTTTCGGAGCTCCTTCTTCTGGCCGAGAACGCCGAGACCCAGCGACTCTACCAGGCCCATTCCGCCGGCGCCTCCTTGCCCATGAATTCAGATCTCCGTCGGGCAGAGGACTACCTCTCGGATGCATGGGCCCGATTCGGGGGATCCTATCGG
>JBDRDQ010000056.1:0-5046 GCA_043820695.1 Gemmatimonadota bacterium
TTCACCAGGCATGTCCACCTCATGGCTTTGTTGCCGGGATAATCTGGGCCAGATCACAGGCAAGAGTCGCGCCCGGCGAGGGGACGGTTTCGGTTCTGGGTGTTGCATGTCGCTCGGCCAGCTCACCGGAAAGTCGCATTCGAAGATCATCCGCCTCCCTACGTAACCTTTGAATCCATGGTGGAAATCACCCGATGGGTCGGAAGGTGGAACTCTCAGATTAGTACTTAAGTGTCCATATTTCAATTATTTAGAGATGCCGACACACGACCGGAGCCGGAACCCTCAGGGGCCCACCCCATCTGGTTGTGGGGCCGGATGGGATCCATCCGAACATGCTCTTCGATATTCTGAGGTGGAATCTCAGGCACACTGAGCCGAGCGGAAGAAGCGGACACAGGGAGGGAACCAGACACCAGCGGAACTGGGGCAAATGCCCCAAGGCGAGTGGGTCCTATCCTCCGGTTGGCGGTGCGCCGTTTGGCCGCGTGCTCCGCGAAACCCCCATCCGGGTTGCAGTTGTTGACTTTTTGAGCATCAGCAGGGGACCATGGACCCGACCACCCAACCCCTAAGGGACTGCTCGGTCCGGTACGTCCTGGTGCTCATGGAGATGCGGAGCCGGAGGGTAGTGCATTTGGCGGTGACGGCTTCACCCACCCTTGCGTGGCTGAAGCAGCGGATCCGGAAGGGGTAGGCCCGGCAAGCCGGGAAAGTCGGATCGCAGTGCCTTGGATCTGTGGCTGGGTGAGGTCCTGGGAATCACGGGAGTGCCTGAGGCATTTCGTCTTCTTGTCGGAGGACCACCTTCGCCGGTCCTCGGCGGCCTCCGCCACGACTACCGACTCGGAGCATAGGTCGGGGTTGCCCGGATGGGGTTTTCGCGGAGCACGGGCCCGAAAGGCCGCGGAGTCCATTCCCGTTGTCCTGATCCTGGACGAGGAATTCCAGGAAGTGGCTTGGTGGGGACCCCGCCCATTACCCCTCCGGGAGATTCTGAGCTGCGTTCCGGGGACCGTCTGATCTTCGTCTGATATGGGTCGTTTGGTCTGAACCGGTTCTGAATTCCCTCTGACCCCCCCTTCGTACCGTGGAGGCAGCTTCACGGGACACGCCGTCCCCCGTTGAAAGGGAGGGGCCATGATCCAGCTGAACGACAGGACCCGACGGGGACTGGTCGAGGCAGTTGGCATTCCCTGCGTCATCGGGGCCTTCACGCTGGCACTCCTCATCCTCACCCAATGGGTTGGGGCGGTTGCCTAGGAGAGTCCGGTGCGAGCTTACCCCACTCGGCCCTCGGGCCGAAACCGGAAGGAGAACACCATGAAGAAGAGAGACGAGGCCACCTTCGGGAAGCAAGCCAAATGGGTCATGGGAGCCCTCGGCATAGCTCTGGCGTACTTCGGCGCCTTCGGCGTGCTCATGTACCCGGTGATCGACGCCTCGTTGGGTGTTGCTTGAGGCCGCTCACATGAGCCGGCGACCCGGGTGCCAGCTTTTCCCTGGGCCGCCGGCATGCGGGATCCGCGAAAGGAGGGAGTCATGTTCAAGATGCTATGTTGCCTGTTGGCACGGTGCCGCTGCTTCGCATTGCCTTCCATCTTGCTGTGATGGGGAGAATCCCAGCATCCCAGTCCCGGGGGCCGGCCGAGCTCGATTTACGCCTCGGCGCATGGCCCCCGGAGAGGGATGCTTCCGAAGCGCCCCTTTCCCTCTCCTGCTCCCTTCACCAGACTGTTGTCGAGGAGTATCTCCTCAGCCCCTTAGCGGTGCGACTTCAGGAAACAGGAGCCAGGCGTATGCCCATCCTCTTCAAAGATGGTGTCCCCGAGAACACGCATCCTCTGAACGTCGAGCCGGATGCCTCCGACTCCGAGGTGGCCAGCCATGAGGTTGAGCGGATTCCCATCTTTGAGGTCTACATGAGGATGGCGGAGGAGTTGGCCAAAAGAAGTACCTGTTTTCGACTACAGGTGGGGACCGTCATCACCGACGGTGCCTTGGAGCACGTGGTTTCCCTGGGGTACAACGGGAACGCCCGGGGCTTTCCCAATCGTTGCGACACGGATACTCCGGGGGCCTGCGGTTGCATCCATTCGGAACAGAACGCCGTGGTGAAAGCCGACGGCCACCTGAGGGGAAAGGTGGCGTTCGTGACGGCCAGCCCCTGTGTCATGTGTGCGAAACTCCTGATCCAGGCCAACGTAACGCACGTTTTCTACCGGCAGCCCTACCGGAAAACCGACGGCCTGGAGGTGCTGGAGGCGGGTGGGGTGACGACCATCCATTACGTCCGGTGGAGAAACTCCTGGCGGTAGGGTTATCCCCCGATCACTCCGTATTTCCTTAACACCTCCACGACCTCGGCCAGAGGTAGAGCCTGGGCCGCCCGCCCATCCCGGCCGGTAACGTCCGTGGCTTTGAGCAGGGAATTGTAGATGGCCTCCTCAGTGGCTTCGATGGCGGCCTGGAAGAGGCCACCCATGTCGTCGTTGGGCAGGTCCAGGATCTCCCTGGGTCCCTGAGAGGGGGTGCGGCGGACCTCCTGGGCGGTGCTGAAGGCCAGGACGTAATCCCCGGAACCGTTGCCCCCTGAAGAGCCGGTTCGGGCCAAGCCCATGAGGGCACGATGGGCGAGGCGCGCCAGGCTTCGGGAGTTGAGGGGGGCGTCGGTGGCTACAACCATCATGATGGAACCCCCATCGATGTCAGGGATTCCCCTTCCGTCGTCCTCGGGCTCAGCGACTTTCTGAGTGCCTTCCGCACCGCCGTCCGATGTGCCCGCTGAACCTCCCTCCCCCACGTACCGCTGGAAGGAATACCGGCCCAACTCCTTCCCAACGGGAGCTCCCCCCATGGTGAGGATCCCACCGTAATTGGACTGGACCAGAACGCCTACCGAGTAACCGCCCAGGGACTGGGGCAGAACCCGGCTGCTGGTTCCGATCCCCCCCTTCCACCCAAAGGCCTGCGTTCCGGTCCCGGCACCCACGGACCCCTCCTCGACAGGACCGGGAGAGGCCCCTTCCAGGGCTGCCCGTACGTGCTCCGGACCGATGGGCCGGCTTCGAATATCGTTCAAGCCTCCGTCGTTGGTTTCCCCCACCACCGGGTTGATGGAACGGACCCCCTCCATTCCTTCCTGTTCAAGGAGCCATTCCACCATGGCGTCGGCGGCCCGCCACACACAGAGGGTACAGGTCAGAAGAATGGGGGTCTCCATTTCCCCCAGTTCCTGAAGCTGTGTGACCCCGATGAGTTTTCCGAACCCGTTCCCCACCACCACCGCCGCAGGGACCTTTTCGAAAAAGATGTTACCGCCGTGAGGATGGATGGCGGTTACCCCTGTCCTGACATCCTCGCCTTCCCACACGGTGACCTGACCTACCCGGACTCCCGCCACATCGGTGATGGCGTTGTGGGTGCCGGGGGGGAATACGCCGATCTCCAATCCGATGTCGCGCGCCCGGGGCCGTTCGGTAAGCTGGCTCATGAGGACAGTGGGGGAATGGGCCAGGAGAAACGCGGCGAATAGAGCTCCGGAGAACCGTGGATTGCCTGTAAGAAGCTTGTACATGAGGGTGACCTCAAACGGTACGAGGGGTGACTTTTCACGAGGGTCATGGGTCAGGGTCCGGTCAGATCTCAGAGACGGATGGCATCCACCAGAAGGAGAATGAGGAAGAGGGGGTGGTACACCAGGGATCCGAGAAATACCCGCCGGGCGGCAGTGGCCGTGAGTCGGTCCTCCGCCAAGGTAGCTATGGCAAGGCCCAGTAGGGCTGTGCCCAGGATGACCATCCCGACCAAGTAGATGGTTCCGGTGATACCCAACCAGGTGGGAACGACTCCGACCAAGGCGAGGGTGGCAGAGAAGGCCGTGATGTGCCACGCAATCCGCCGGCCTTCAGGGTCGGAACGGGGAATAAGGTAGAACCCGGCCCGGGCATAGTCCTTCCTCAGGAGCCATCCGAGAGAGAGGACGTGGGGAAGCTGCCATAGGTAGGCAATGGCGAAGACAGCCACGGCCTCCAGACTCAGGGCGCCGGTTGCGGCGCTCCAGCCGATTAGGGTTGGCATGGCCCCCGGGAATGCCCCAGCCAGGGTGGAGACGTACGAGACCTTCTTGAGAGGTGTGTAGATGAGGTTGTAGGAAAGGGCCGAGAGGGCGGTCAGGGCAGCCGGTAGCCATCCCACCGTCAGGAAGAGAAGTCCGATCCCACCCAACATCAGGAGGTTCCCGAAGAAAAACGCCTCCCTGGGCCCCAAACGACCCGAAGGAATGGGCCGGGAGCGGGTACGTTCCATGAGGGCGTCCAACTCCCATTCCACGAACTGGTTCAGGGCCAAAGCGCCCCCTGTGGCCAGGGCCGTGCCCAACAGAGTCCAGACCACGGGGAGAAAGTCCGCCTGCCCGCCGCCGGCCACCAGGTAACCCACTCCTGCGGTCACCATTACGTAACCGGCGATCCCCGGCTTGGTCAGCTCGTAGAAGACCGCCAAGCGTGAGACCCGCTCCAGGACGGTGCGGGGGCCCTCGACTGGTCCGAATTCCATCGTCAGCTTCTGGTCCACAGGGCCGGAGCAGGGATTCCAACGTGCCGGTGTGGGATTCCGCCACCACACCTTGGACAGAAGAAAGTTGTCCGGCGCCCGGGGCCCTGGCAAGCGAGGAGGGGAATCGAAACTCCGGAGGCCCCTTTTCGGTATAATGGTAGAAGGGAGCCCCGGGGAGAGGGGCTGGGAACGCGGACTCGGCGCCAGGTGGATTCGGGCATGAGACAGGATCGGTTACGCACGGTCGAGGAGCGCCGGACATCTCAGGATCGGGTGTTCCGGATCGCCCTTGGCGTGTCGGTTCTCTTCCACGTTTTCGTCTTCTTTATCTGGCGTACCATACCCCTCCCCCCCACCCCACTCACCGCCCCCGGTCCACGAGCCCGGGCTTTACGGGCCGCGGGGGGGGGGATGCGCGCGCGGACCCGCCAGGTTCCGCCCCCCCCACCCAACATCCCCCCCAGGGTGCCCCTCCTCACCATGGCGATG
>JBDRDQ010000057.1:0-2256 GCA_043820695.1 Gemmatimonadota bacterium
ATGGAGCTGGAGGTTTGGCCGAACCTGGCGCAGGAGTGCAGGTGTCGGGGGATTCCCCTGGCCGTCATCAACGGGCGCCTGAGCGACTCCAGCTTCGGGACCTACCGATGGGCCCGCTGGTGGATACGACCCATGTTCGAAGGGCTGACGGCTGTGGCTGCCCAGACCGAGGAATATGCCCAACGCTTCAGGGAGTTGGGGACGCCTCCCGAGAGAGTCACAGTGACCGACACCATGAAGTGGGATACGGTGAGGCTGGTGGACGAGGTGGAGGGCGCCGCCGAGTTGGGTGCCGCCCTGGGGATCGATCCGTCACGTCCGGTCGTGGTGGCGGGATCCACCGGGCCCGGCGAGGAGGATCTCTTGATTCGAGGACGGCCCCCCCATGCGCAGCTGATTCTCGTCCCCCGGAAGCCCGAGAGGTTCGAGGAGGTGGCTCGGTTGGCGCCGGGAATGGTCAGGAGAACCGGGAGACCGGATGGGTATGGCCGCGACGCCGGCGACGACCTCGGTGGGCGCCCCATGCCGGCCGGGGGCGATCTCTTCCTGATAGACACCATGGGGGAGCTGACGAAGGCCTATGCTCTGGCGGATGTGGCCATCATTGGCCGAAGCTTCGTTCCGATGGGGGGGTCCGACCCCATCGAGGCCGTAGCTTTGGGAAAACCCACTCTTATCGGGCCCCGGCACGAGAATTTCCGGGAGGTGGTCTCCGCCCTGGAAGAAGGGGGAGGAATCAGGATCACGGAGCGGCCCATGGAGGTTGCCATGAGACTTCTGGCCGATAAGGACGAAGCCCGGGCCATGGCGGACGCGGGTCGGGAGGTAATACGGAGGCGGCAGGGGGCCACGGTGCGACATGGCCAGTTGCTCCTTAGCCTGCTTGAAAGGGGGGCCGATCATGCTGTTGGGGAACGCCAAGGGGCTGGTGGGGGGGGTGGGGTCGGCCAGGACTCGGAGGCGGATATGAACGGAAAGGGGCGCCCACGAAGGCGGCTTAGGGGTTTCATTCTCGGCGCGCTGGGGATCTACATGGTGGCTGGGTATCTCACCACCGCTTTCCGCCGAATCGAGGTGGCGGACCCAGTGAGCCCCATCCTATCTCTTCCGAGCCCGGAGAGGACTCTGCTTTCCGGCGTGTTTTCCGTCCACACCGAGCGGTCCCATGACGCCCGGGGGACACGGGAGCAGGTGGCGGCGGCGGCCGCTTCCGCCGGGTTGGATTTCGTCGTGATCGGGGATCACCCTCCGGATGATCGAAGGCCGGACTGGGAGCTTTGGGGGCCTGAGTTCCTCGAAGGGGTCCTCATCGACGGGGCGGTGGAGTTACGGGCCCCGGAGGCAGGGAAGGTCCTGGCCATGGGGGTGGACTCCACCTTCAGACAGTGGGAGGGAGGATTGGGGTCCTTCCTTGGGTTCCTGGACACGCGACGGGCGACGTCCATCGTCGTTCACGGCCGGGGCCCGAGGGAGAGTGAGCGTTGGGTCCATCGAAGAATTGGGGGGGTTCAAGGGTGGGAGGTGTTGGACCTGTCGGAGTCGTCCCGGAGCCGGTTCAGGGGGCCGTGGAGCCTCTATCACCTGCTCACATCACTCATAGGGTATCCGCTGGGATTGGCCGACGAGGCCCTTCTTCACGCTATGCGAGAGGGCTTCGAGACCCCCGCCGTGGCCGCCTATGACTCCCTTCGGCTGAGAGGACCGCTTACCGCCACGGCCGGCCTGAACGTTCACCCGAAGCTGGGGTTGGGGCCGGTCCTGGTTCCTTCCTACGAGCCATTCTTCCGGACTTTGGTCTCTCACCTGGCCGTGGCAGAGCCCCTTCCGTCCGACCCGGCCTCGGCTCAGAGCGTCATTACTGAAGGATTCCGCCAGGGCGAGCTCTTCATCTCCCTGGGAGACCACCAGGCAGCCCGAGGCTTCCGGATGATGGCGGTCCTGGGGGAGGGCTATGGTGCCCACATGGGAGCCGATGTCCCGGTCCGATCCGGGTTCTTCCTTCGAGGCGGTTTTGAGGAGGACCCGGGCCGAAAAATGGTGTACAGAATTCTTCGGAACGGCAGGGAGGTGGAGTGGATCCTGGGACCGGAGCTGGAATGGGAACCCACCAGAGCTGGGCTCTATCGGGTCGAGGTCTACAGCTATGGGGCTCGCATGGGGAACGTCTTCTTCCGGCTGAAACCCTGGATCTTTGCCAATCCCTTCAACCTCACCGGAGGTGGATACGGCCCACGGTGATCCAGGTCGATGCCGAGC
>JBDRDQ010000058.1:0-2675 GCA_043820695.1 Gemmatimonadota bacterium
CTGCTGTCTGTCTCCGCCCGACCACCCCCTCCGTTCCAACTACCGGATGTACCCCAGCGCCCGCAGCATCTCGAGCTGTTCCGGCGTCAACGGGACCGGCTCAGATGGCGTAAAGAGCTGTCCCAACGCCAGGTGTGCCTCGAACTGCGCCTCGAGGAACGCCGTGTACTTCTCAACCAGGTCGGGGTGTTCCTCGTGCACGCTGTGCAGACACATGGGGTCGTTCCACAGATCGTAGAGGAGCAGAGGGACGGGGCGCTGCCCCTCGGGTGATTGCGACGGCCAAGGGTTGATCTCCAGTGATGCGCCCCAACGTCCATCGATCACCTCGATGATGCCCCGGAACTCCCCCGTCTCCCTGTCCACGTCGAACTGGTCCAGGATCACCGGCCGTGGCTCCACATTCCCCTCGCCCAAGAGGACCGGGGCCAGGGACTGCCCCTGCATGACCTCGGGCAGCGGCAAGCCCACCAGGTCCAGGATGGTAGGCAGGACATCGATCATGGAAACGACGGGTTGGCTGAATCGCTGCCCTCCCGCGATGTGCCCCGGCCATACGAACAGGAGGGGGACCCTGCTGATCGAGGGCCGAAACATCGGCGCCTCCCAACCGGGCGGCAGCGAGTCCCGGATGGCAATCACCAAGTCGTTCATCGCCGCTTTGACGCTGTGGTCGGCGGCGACGATCAGCAGCGTGTTCTCCCATTCGCCCTCGGCCTTCAGTCGCTCTACCAGCCGCCCGAGCTGGTAATCGTTGTGGGCCATGGCTTCGTCATAAAGGCCTTGCTTAATGGACCAATATGCGGGGCGGCTGAGGCCTGTCTCCTCCCAGGCCGGTGAGTAAGGGGGGGCACCGCCGAACTCACTGAGCCGTTCGCTCCACTCGTCCCACGTCTGCACCTCTGCAGCACTGACAAACAGGCCGCCAAACGGAGCCACTTCCGGGAAGTCATTGTGGATGTCGACGGTCTGGAAGTGCACCCAGTAGGGCTCTCCTGGGTATTCCTCCCGCCAATTCCAGAACGACTCATGCAGGTATTTGGAGGATTCCCTGTGGTGTTGCGCACCACCGTAGGCGAACTCCCCCCAGCCTTCCTGGAACCAGTCCACTCCGCGCTGGAGGCCCCTCCCCGTCCCGGCGTTGGGGTTGGCCGTGAGAACGGCGGTCTGGTAACCGGCTCCATGAAAGTGTTGAGCCATCGTCAGCGCCTTGTCGGGGAGCGCATTGCCAAAGCCCGTCAGCTCGCCCAGCACGCTGGTCTGCAGCGAGGTCATGAAGGAGGCCGTGGAGGCTTTGGTATAGGTGGAGTTGCTGTAGGCCCGCTCGAACAAGGCGCCCTCGGCGGCCAGGCGATCGATGTTCGGTGTCGTACGACGGTTGTAGCCATACAGGCTCATATACTCGGCTCCGGCGCCATCGATGATGTAGAAGATGACGTTGGGAATGTCGGTTGTACGCGGACCCGTGAGGGTTGGCGCTCCCCAGAGGGCGACGCTTCCGGCCCGTTCCGATTCGGCTTCCAGCGAGAGCGTGACGACCTGTCCGGCATACGCGCTGAGGTCCACGGAGTGCTGGGCCCAGATCCCGCGGTCCCCGTGACTCTCCTCAAGCAGTGTCTCAGCTGGCTCACCATCCGCCCTCACCGTGACCCGGAAGGTGGTGGGCGGATCGGACCACGCGGTGCCGAGGCCGGTGTCGAGCCGTCCTCCTGCAGGCACCTGTACCCGGTACTCGACCTGAGCTGGAGTATGCACGAAGAGGGAGCGCCGGTACCGGCTGTCCCGGTCCACGTGGCTTACCCCCGCCGGCTCCTCGGCATACAGAGCCTCCATAGGTACGGCGGTGGTAGATAGGATCTCCACCGTCAGCGGTTCGTCGGCAGAGATCCAGAGGCCGAGCTGTTTAATAGGCTCCTCCCACGGACCTTCGGGCTCCATCTGTAGTTGGTAGGTCTGTACCGTGCTGTCCCCGACAAGGCGAGCGCGTCCCCTCCCCATCATCTCGTACGGAACCGGCCTCCCCTCGTTGGGGTGTCCCTCTCGGTCCCAGATATTGAATCCGAGTTCGATATCGCCCGGACCCGAGCTGCGGGCCCGGATGATCACATGCGCCCAATCCCTGTGATCCCACTCGGGGACATCCACGTGGGCTCCGCCGCCCAGCCAGGTTCTCCGGATCGCCGTGGAAGGTCCCAGGGTGATCTGTAGCGCATCGTGCGTCTGAGAGACCGTGGCGGGCCGGATCGTCGGTGGGAAGGGTCGAGGGGGAGTAGCCTTCCAATCCGGCTGCGGCACGTCGAACCGCCACTCAACCGGCTGGATCAGGTCCGCCGGCACCTCCGAGCCGATGATGGTGGCGTCGTCGAGATGCTCCTCGAGGTGGAACGGCATGTCGGCAGTGAGGGTCTGGGAGTTGTCGCAACCCAAGCAGATCACAACAGCGAGCAACGAGCTGGATAACACCAGGATCCGGCCTGCCGGCAGGAAAAAAGTGCCTGAACGTCTCACGGAACCACTCCTTTCCGACCACCGATCAGTGGTCGCCAGCTGCTGTCTGTCTCCGCCCGACCACCCCCTCCGTTCCAACTACCGGATGTACCCCAGCGCCCGCAGCATCTCGAGCTGTTCCGGCGTCAACGGGACCGGCTCAGATGGCGTAAAGAGCTGTCCCAGCG
>JBDRDQ010000059.1:0-2185 GCA_043820695.1 Gemmatimonadota bacterium
AAGGATGCGCCTGGCGTCCCCCGTCTCCCTGGCACAGATTTCTTCGATCGGTGGACCGCTTACGGGATGCCGGCACAGGAATAAACGACCGCGGGAACAGGTGGCTTTTTTACGGATTCCTTGGGAGACGAAGATGGACGCGAAGAAGGAAGGGCAGATAATGGCCTGGGTTGGACGGATTCTGATGCTCGGGTGTTCCGGGCTTCTAGCCATGGGTGTCGCCAGCCCGCGTGGTTACGCTCAGGAACCCCACCCCATCAACGCCCATGACCTATGGGAGATGGATCGGATTTCCGACCCGCAGCTGTCCCCGGATGGCGAGTGGGTGGTTTTCGGCCTCAGCAGCCTGGACCGGGAGGCGAACCGGCGTCGTTCGGACCTTTGGGTGGTGGGAGTGGATGGCTCTGAGTTACGCCCGCTTACGACACATCCCGCTGCTGAGTTCAACGCCCGCTGGGCCCCGGACGGGTCGGCCATCTTCTTCCTCTCCACCCGCTCGGGGAGCTCCCAGGTTTGGCGGATCCCCGTGGGGGGCGGTGAGGCTCAACAGGCCACGGAGCTCCCCTTGGATGTCGGGAGCATGGCCATCTCCCCCGATGGAAGCCGGCTGGCTGTGAGCCTGGACGTGTTCCCGGATTGCCCGGATCTGGCCTGCACCGTAGACCGGCTGGGCGCCGCTAATGCCCAGGTCGCCAGCGGAGTCCTCTACGACCGCCTGTTCATTCGGCACTGGGACAGCTGGGAGGACGGCCGAAGGTCTCACATTTTTGTGCTCCCGGTTAAGGGCGAGGGTGGACCGTTGGACCTCATGGCGGGAATGGATGGTGACTCCCCTTCCATGCCCTTCGGCGGCCCGGAGGAGTACACCTTCTCCCAGGACGGTGAGGCCGTGGTCTTTACCGTCCGCCTCGCCGGAGAGGCGGAGCCCTGGTCCACCGATTTCGACCTCTACGTCGCCCCTACCGACGGCTCCCATGAGGCCCGCCTCCTGACCACGGAGAACAGGGCGTGGGACACGCAACCCGTGTTCAGCCCGGACGGGGGGACGTTGGCCTATCTGGCCATGGAACGCCCCGGCTTCGAGGCGGACCGGTTCAGGATTCTCCTACAGGAATGGCCTCATGGCGAGACCCGGGTTCTCACCCAGGACTGGGACCGATCCGTCGGTTCCATGACCTTCTCCCCCGATGGTCGAACCCTGTTGGTTACAGCTCAAAACCTGGGCAACATGTCCCTTTTCGCAGTGGACGTAGCGACGGGAGCGGTCCGGGAGCTGATTCACGAAGGAACGGTCCGATCTCCATCCTATGCAGGAAGCCGCATCGTATTCGGAATGGACCACCTCCAGGCCCCCTGGGAGCTCTACACGGCTCGGCTGGACGGAACGGGAGTGATGCCCATCACCGCCGTCAACCAGAAGAGGCTGGCATCCGTCCGGGTGGGTGACCCGGAACAGATGACCTTCCAGGGAGCGGGAGGAGACGAGGTCTACGCCTGGCTGGTGAAGCCGGTGGACTTCGACCCGGCGAAGCGGTATCCCGTGGCCTTCATCATCCACGGCGGACCTCAGGGCTCATCGTCCAACAACTTCCATTATCGCTGGAATCCCCAGATCTATGCCGCCGTCGGTTATGCGACCCTCATGGTGGATTTCCACGGCTCCACCGGGTACGGCCAGGATTTCAGCGACGCCATCAGGGGGGACTGGGGCGGTGCGCCCCTGGAGGACCTTCAGAAGGGCCTGGCGGCGGCCCTAGCCCGAAATCCCTGGATGGACGGGGATCGTGCCTGCGCCCTTGGCGCATCCTACGGCGGCTACATGATCAACTGGATCGCGGGGAACTGGCCCGAAGGATTCCGCTGCCTGGTGAACCACGACGGTGTCTTCGATCAGCGGATCATGTACTACGGAACGGAAGAACTCTGGTTCCCGGAGTGGGAGCATGGGGGAACGTACTGGGAGAGTGAGGAGGGTTACGAGCGCCATAATCCCGTCATGCACGTGGACAAGTGGCGGACCCCCATGTTCGTGATCCAGGGTGGTCAGGATTTCCGGGTTCCCCTCGAGCAGGGAATCGGAGCTTTCACCGCCCTTCAGCGGAAGGGCATCCCCAGCCAGTTCCTTTTCTTTCCGGACGAAAACCATTGGGTACTGAGCCCGGCCAATGGAATTCAGTGGCATGAA
>JBDRDQ010000060.1:0-11254 GCA_043820695.1 Gemmatimonadota bacterium
CCCCAAGGTTGCCGACTACCCCTTCACTACGCTTACGCCGAACCTCGGAGTGGTGCAGCTCCCGGACTACCGTTCCTTCGTCGTGGCGGACATCCCGGGAATCATCGAGGGCGCCCACGAGGGACGTGGACTGGGGCTCCAGTTCCTGCGCCACATCGAACGGACCAGGACGTTGGCTTTCCTGATACCAGTGGACGCCGAAGATCTTCAGGTCGAGTACGACCAACTCAGGGATGAAGTGAGGAACTATTCGGAGGAATTGGCGCGAATCCCCCACTGCGTAGTTATCACCAAGACGGACCTCCTCCCGCCGGAGGCCCCCCTCCCGGAAGTCGCCGTGACCGACGCCTGGGGTGTGTTCCATATCAGTGCCGTGGCGAGGAGAGCCCTCACACCCCTCCTGGAGGGCCTTTTCGCTCAAACCAGGATGGAAGTGGAGAGGGGGGGAGAGGAGGAAGGTGAGGAGTGGTGGATTCCCGGATAACCCTCGACCCTGAGGAACTCCGGGAGGTCAGAGCCCTTCTCCTCCTCAAAGAGCGGTCCGGCCTGGGCGATCGAGGGATCAAAAAGCTAGTGGATGTCCACGGTTCGGCGTCCCGAGCCCTGGGAGCCAGGGGTGAACAGATGGACCTCCTGAAACCCTCGCCGGGGGAACCGGCCGTTTCCTCCTGGCTCGAGGAAGGGTTCGGGATCCTCCCCATGACCTCGCCACGGTACCCCGCCGCTCTATCCGAATTGACCGATCCTCCGCCTGTCCTCTTCCTGAGGGGAAGATGGGAACTTCTCTCCGGACCTGCCGTAGCCATCGTCGGGTCCCGTCGGGCCACCGAGGTCGGGCGGCGGGCTGCGGAGACCATGGGTCGGATCCTTGCCCAGGCCGGAGTGACGGTCGTGAGTGGGATGGCCCTGGGGGTCGATGGGGCGGCCCATCGGGGAGCCCTCCAGGGAGGGGGAAACACCGTAGCGGTCCTGGGCTCGGGTTTTCGGGTGGTCTACCCTAGATCACACCGCTCACTCTTTCGTGAGATCGGCGAACGGGGCCTGGCGGTGTCCGAGTTTCTCCCCCATGAACCCGCTCTGCCCCATCACTTCCCAAAGAGAAACCGGATCATCGCCGCGCTGGCACGGGCTGTGGTGGTGGTGGAGGCGGGGGAGAGGAGTGGCGCTCTCATCACCGTCGACCACGGGCTGGACCTGGGTCGAGACATCTTTGTCACTCCGGGGTCTGTCGAGAATCCCCAGGCTCTGGGCAGTAATGCCCTGCTCCGTGAGGGGGCCAGGGTCATCCCGGATCCCGCTGGAATCCTCCACGAGCTTGAGGACTTGGGCCTGGTAGTTGGGGAAGAACGAGAAGGGGCCTCCCCCTCCGATGCCGCAGGATCCGGGGTTCCCTTCGAACTACAAAAGCTCTGGTCGGTCCTTTCGGTTGACCCGGTCGGCGTGGACGAGGTGGCTGCCCAAGCGGCGATATCCATCACACAGGCCATCGCAGGGCTGTCGACTCTCGAGTTGGGAGGGTGGGCCCGCCGATGCCCTGGAATGCGGTTTCAGCGCCGCTAGGAGTCTATCTGCATCATGAGTCTCGACCGCGATCGGGGAAGGCCCATGGGGGGGAAGAACGCCGCGTCAGGTGGCCCGGATCATCTGGAGCCGGTGCTCCTCTCCGGAGTCACCGACCCCCCTGAACCTGTCCGTTCCGTTTATGTTCATGCTCCATTTTGCGCCCGGCGGTGTTTCTACTGCGATTTTGCCGTATCCGTGTCCCCGACCGGAGAGCTGGCCGGTTGGCTCAGGGCTCTGGAGTGGGAGTTGGGACTTGTTGAGGAGGAGGGGTTCTTCTCCCCCGGTGAGGAGTTGAGAACCCTGTTCGTCGGTGGAGGGACCCCATCCCTCTTCGGCCCTGAAGCAATGGCGGGTCTGGGCCACGTCTTGGGGCGGGACCGCTTGAAAGGCCCCGATCTGGAATGGACCGCCGAGGCGAACCCGGAGTCCTTCAGCTCATCGGTGGCTGAGGGATGGGGCCGGGCTGGAGTGAACCGGGTGAGCCTGGGGGTCCAGAGTTTTCAGGCGCCCGCTCTGCGCTGGCTCGAGCGGCTCCACGGCCCGGAAGAGCCGGCCAGGGCGATCGAAGGGGCCAGGGCCGCTGGGATCGATAACATCAACGTCGACCTCATTTTTGGCCTGCCCAAGGAAGTGGAGAGGGACTGGGGCCTGGAGCTGGATGCGGCTCTCGCCGTCAGGGTTCCTCACCTGAGCCTTTACGGGCTTTCCGTGGAAAGCGGAACACCTCTGGCCAGGGCCATTGACGAAGGCGAGGTTTCCCTTCCAGATGAGGAGGACTACCGGGAGCAGTTCATCACGGCAAGTGAGCGGCTCGTGGCCGAAGGATACCGCCACTACGAGGTGTCCAACTTCGCACTTCCCGGGTTCGAGGCTCGCCACAACTGGACCTACTGGGAACTCGTGCCCTATTTGGGCCTCGGAAACAGCGCCCATTCTTTCCGAGACCCCCGGCGACGTTGGAACCTGAGGAACTGGAACGCATACCAGGAGGCGAGCCGGGATGGAGCTTCGCCATGGGATTCGGAAGAAGAATTGACGGCCGATGATGCTCGGCTGGAGAGGATCTGGTTGGGGCTCAGAACCGATCGAGGAATCCGGATATACGATCTCAAACCGGAGGCCCGTGGCCTGGTGGAGGGCTGGGTCGCGAGGGGACAGGCCATCGTGGCCGGTGGAGCGGCTCGCCTGACGCCGGTGGGTTGGCTACTCCTGGACCACCTGGTGGTGGAATTGGACCTGGCCCTGGGTGAGGTATCTCGGCCCAGGTGAGGTATCTTGGCCCTCCGTGAGGTATCTTGATAGGGAGTTTGGCGGTGGCCCACGAGCGACGGCCGGGGCGTTCCCATTGTTATGGGTTGACGCTCCCTCCCGGCGTTCTCGATCTTTCGAGCACATGATGGCTATGACAGGAAGTCTCAGACCCGTTGGACAGGAGCTGACAGAACGGGAAATCCGCGTTCTGCAGGCCGTGGTCCACACCTATGTGGAAACGGCGGAGCCGGCGGGCAGTCGCTCGGTGGCCCGGCGTAGTGGTCTGGGTGTGTCCCCCGCCACGGTCCGGAACACCATGAGCGACCTGGAGGAGAAAGGGTATCTCTCCCATCCTCACACCTCTGCCGGACGGATCCCCACGGACCTGGCGTATCGCTTCCACGTTGACCAACTGATCCGCCTGCCCAACCTGAGCGCCGAGGATCAGAGTACCTTGGTTCGTGAGCTGGGCATGGGGGGATCGACGGCGGTCGAACGCCTGATCCAACGGGCTGCCCGGGCCCTGAGTCTTCTCTCCATGGAGTTGGGGATTGGGCTCGCACCCCGGTTGGACTCGGCGATTCTGGAGAAGCTCGACCTTCTCAGGGTCTCGTCGGACAAGGTTCTCCTGGTGGCCACCATCCGGAGCGGTCTGGCCCGAACCCTTTATATCGACTTCCAGGGCGAAATCCCGGAGGACACCCTGGCCACCCTGGCGGTCCTTCTGAATGAACGCCTGGTCGGCCTGACCCTCAAGGAGATCCGCGAAACCCTCGCGGAACGCCTCCGGGACTTTCGAGCGGAGGATTCGTTGGCCGCGGAAGAGCTCCTGAACATCTTCATCGAGTCGGGGTCGGAACTCTTCAACTGGGCCGATCTCGGGGAGGGGGAGATCCTCCTCGGGAAGGCGAGCTTGTTGGCGACTCAGCCTGAGTTCACCTCGGGAGAGCGATTGAAGGGTCTTATCGAGCTCACCGAGCGGAGGGATGTCCTCGTTCAGGCTCTAACCGCTCGGAATCACCAGGGCGGTTTGCAGATCACGATCGGAGGGGAGAACGCTCAGGAGGAGCTGTCGGATTTCACCCTGGTTACCTCCGAGTACTGCGTCGGTGGCCTGAAAGGGGTAATCGGGATCATCGGCCCGACCCGGATGCCCTATGAGAAGGTGATCGCCATCGTGGATTCCACCTCCTCTCTCGTGAACCGGATCCTGGGCTCTTGAAATCGTTTCCGAGCAGATCACTAAACCAACTCATCGCATCTTCGAGGTCCTCCTTCCCGGGCGCTAATCCCTTGGAGAAAGGCCCCAAGGCATATAGGTAATGGCAGACTATTATGAACGGCTGGGCGTCGGCCGTGACGCCACGACGGAAGACGTAAAAAAGGCGTACCGGAAACTGGCCCTGAAATACCATCCGGACAGAAATGAGGGATCGAAGGAGGCCGAGGCCCGGTTCAGGGAGGTCACTGAGGCCTATGAGGTGCTCCGGGATTCGGAAAAGCGCACTACATATGACCGGTATGGTGAGCAGGGGCTGAGGGGAGGTGCGGGATCACCGGGTTTTGGAGGGTTCGATTTCTCAGACGCCATCGAAGTCTTTATGAGGGATTTTGGCGGCTTCGCCGGGTTTGAGGAAATCTTCGGTGGCCGGCGGGCGAGTCCCGGCCGAAGCGAGGCAGGGAAGGGGCAGACCGTTCGGGTCCGACTCCCTATCACCCTGAAGGATGTGGCCACCGGGGTGACGAAAAAGATCAGGGTAGCCCTTCTGGATCCGTGCGGTTCATGTAGTGGGTCGGGAGCGGCACCTGGCAGCAGCCCGGTTCCATGCCGGAACTGTGGAGGGTCCGGGGAAGAACGCCATGTCCAACGGTCCGTCTTCGGCCAGTTTGTTTCGGTAGCTCCATGCCGGGCGTGCGGGGGAGAGGGACGGATCATTGAGGAGCCCTGCGAAAAATGCAGGGGAGAGGGTCGGGTGAGGGAAGAACGGGAGATCGGCGTCGAGGTTCCCGCCGGGGTGAACTCGGAGAACTTCCTTACTGTCCGTGGGCAAGGGAACGCCGGACCTCGAGGGGGCCCCAGGGGAGACATCATAGTGCTCCTGGAGGTTCAGGAAGACCCTCGGTTCAAACGAGACGGCGAACACCTTCTCCACGAGCTCCCCATCACCTTCAGCCAGGCCGCCTTGGGCGACATCGTTGAGGTCCCCACGGTGGAGGGGACTGTCCGACTCACGGTTCCCTCCGGGATCCAAACGGGTGAGGTCCTGCGTCTGAGAGGGCAGGGCCTCCCCGGGCTTCACGGCCGGGGTCGGGGGGACCAATTGGTGCGAGTCCGGATCTGGACCCCGCAAAAACTGACTCGGGAGCAAGAGCGGATTCTCCGGGAGTTCAAGGAGCTGGAGGACGCTCCTCCCGAGGATGCCGGGAGGGGAGATGGGCGGGGATTCTGGTCAAAAGTGAAGGAAGCCTTCTCCTGACCTCCACCGGGTTGAACCCCATGCCCGCTGAGCACTGGTTGGAATTGACGATCCGGTCTCCCCTCGAGCCGGACTTGGTGTCCCCGGCTCTCCTGGAGCTGGGGGGGAGTGCCGTGGAAGAAAGGGAAGGGGTTCTCGTCACCTACCTACCTCCGCCCGAAGAGCTGGAAGAATTCCTGGACGCTGCCCGCCGCCACCTGAAGGCCTTATCTCCCTCTGCGGAGCTCGATCTGAGCTGGCGTTGGCAGCCACAGAAGGACTGGGAGAGCTTTTGGAGACGAGGGTTGGGTACCAGGAGAATCACAGAACGTCTCCTCGTAGTGCCCTCCTGGGAGCAGGTTGCCCCCGAGCCCGGTCAGATTGCTCTGCTCCTCGACCCCGGCATGGCCTTTGGGACTGCCGAGCACGCGACGACCCGTGGCTGCCTCAGGCTACTGGACTCGAGGGTAAGCGCCGGTTCACGCATTGCCGACGTGGGGGCCGGCTCCGGAATTCTCTCCATTGCCGCGGCCCACCTGGGGGCCGGGGAGGTCCTGGCCCTGGAGGTGGATGGAATCGCCTGTGAAACCGCCCTCGAAAACGTGTCGAGGAATGGGGTGGAGGATCGGGTTAAGGTCCTGGAGGTCCAGGTGGAGGGTGGAACCCCCCTGTCGGACGCACCCTTTGACGGGATTGTGGCCAACCTTCAGAGCCACCTCCTTCGTCCGCTCCTTTCGACATTCAGAGTCAGCCTCCTACCGGAAGGCTGGCTCGTCATGAGTGGCATCCTCCTGGAGGAACGGGATGAGATTCTCTCCGCGGCTTCTGCCGAGGGGTTCATCCTCCATGAGGGTGACGAAGAAGACGGTTGGTGGACCGGGGCCTTCGGGCTTACCCGGTCACCGCACTGAGGACCTTCCCGCAGGCCTCCTCCGCCTCTTTGTTGGCTCCGATCCACCGGGCTACCGCCACCTGGGAGCCGTCATCCATTTCCCTCCCCCAAGCCTGGAGGCTTTCCTGAATCCGGGCGACAACCTTCCGTTCGATGCCCAGGGGGGGTGATGCGGCAGAACATGTCATGATCCAGGGGTCACACCGAAAGGTTCCGGGGAGAGGCGCCGAAATTCCGGTTCCTCTCTCCTCTGGCCAGAGAACCCACGGGCCGAGGCGGTCGGGGATGACTTTGAAGCTCTCCGGTTGTTCGACCACTCGTTTGAGAATCCAATCCTCTCGTCCTGCCACGGGCAACCCCTCTTCTTTGAGGGCGCCGACGAGGCGGGAAAGAGGCATTGCCCGGGTCGGGGCCCGGTCGAGGATGTTTTCGATCCGCTCCGTCCAACCTTCCATTCACTCCTCCAAGGGCGCACAGCCATGTGGGGTTCCCAGGTCGAATTGGGAATCTCTCCCTCGGAATGGGGCTTGCCCATGGCCCTGGGGGACGCGGCAGGGGCACCTGGGGATTGCGGGGGCCCCGGCCCGCCGCCAGTATCTCAAGACCGGCCCCCAGCGATAAAAAAACTGAAAGGAAGGACCCCGTGTCCGAATCCAATTGCCTCTTCTGCCGCATCGCCGAGGGAGAGATTCCGGCAGATATAGTCCGCTCGGATCCGGAAGTGGTGGCGTTCAGGGATATTCACCCTCAGGCCCCCACCCATATCCTGATCATTCCCCGGGAGCACATCACGTCGGTCGGCGACCTCGCCGACCGAGACGCCGACCTCATGGGGAAGCTATTCCTGGTGGCAAGGGATTTGGCTCGAGAGGAGGGGATCTCCGAGGGTGGATTTAGAATGGTGGTGAACTCCGGCCCTGCCGCGGGTCAGACGGTCCTCCACGTCCACCTCCACCTCCTTGGCGGGCGGGGCATGGGATGGCCACCCGGATAGGAAAATCCAGGGTCCCGGCGCGTTGACCGCCCCCCCCCCACCCGGTAGCTTCCTCCTACCCCGGAATGGAGATGCGAAGACTTGGGCAGCGTATTCAGGAAATGGGCCCGATGATGGGGCGGTCGATGCCTCGCCTGGAGGGACGATTCGATGGGAAGGGGGCCAATCGAATTGTCCGGGAGGTGCTGGCCGGATGATTGGAGGGCTCTCCTTCCTTCCCAAACGTCCGGATACGGGCGCTGGCCATGGGGCCGGCGCCCGTACCTCGTTTTGGGGCGTACGTGGCCCCCTGAGCTTGGGCGGCAGGGGGAAGCATCGATGAACCGGCACGCTCTGAGCGTTCTGGAGTTTCGTCAGGTGCTCGAGAATGTGGCCAGCCGCGCCTCGAGCGAACTGGGGCGAGAGCGTGTAATGGAGCTGTTTCCCGGCACTCGGGTGGGTCTGGCGCAAGCCGAGCTCCAGAGGGTGGAGGAAATGGCCCGGTTCCTGGACCGGCACAGGGATTGGCCCCTTCCGGATATTCCCGATGCCCGCTCGGCATTGGCCCGCCTGGGGTTGGAAGGGAGCGTTCTCGAGCCCCTGGAGCTCTATTCCTTTGGGCGACTCCTGACGTCGGGAGGGGTTCTGAAGGACGTGTTGTCCAAGGCCGGTCCAGAGCTGTCTGGCCTCGCTACCCTCCGTGAGGAACTCCACAAGGACCGGGCGGTTGAGAAGGGCATCCAGGAGGTCGTGGACCGGGACGGCACAATCCTGGACTCGGCAAGCCGTGAACTCGGACGGATAAGAGCCCGATTCCGCCAACTCCATGGCAAGGTGGTTCAGGCCCTGGAGAAGCTCCTGAGAACCCTTCCAGACCGGATTGTGGTTCCTGATGCCTCGGTGACGATCCGGGAAGGCCGGTACGTGATTCCCATTCGTCGAGAAGGGCGGCGGGAGGTGGGGGGAGCGGTTTTGGACGAGTCCGCTACCGGTGCTACCCTTTTCGTCGAGCCCCCCCTCGCGCTAGAGATGATGAGCGAGCTTCGGGAACTGCAGCGGGAGGAAGCCCGGGAGATTCTCCGCATCCTTCGTGAGCAAACCGATGCCATCCGACCCTCCTATCCCCTGCTGGAGGGCTCGCAAGAGGCCTTGGTGGCCTTTGACTCCCTCTATGCCCGGGCTCGGGCCGCCCTGGCCTGGGAAGGGACGGCCCCGACCCTCCTGCCGCCCGGCACGCAGGAGATGGAAATCGTCGACGGCAGGCACCCCCTTCTTTTGTCCAGGGGTGAGGGAGAGGTGGTCCCCTTCGACCTCAGCCTCGAACCCGGTGAACGGGTGCTGGTCGTGTCGGGCCCGAATACCGGAGGGAAGAGTGTTTTCCTGAAGGCCTTGGGTCTGATCGCCGCCTTGGCCCAGAGCGGCGTGATTCCTCCAGTGGGGAAGGGAACCAGGTTCCCCCTTTTCTCGGAGGTCTTTGCCGATATCGGCGACGAGCAATCGATCGTCGAGAGTCTGTCGACATTCTCCGCCCACCTGGCGAACCTGAGGGAAATCGTGGGCGAGGCGGACAGGGAGTCTTTGGTCCTCATCGACGAGATGGGGACAGGCACCGATCCCCAGGAAGGGGCGGCCCTCTCCAGGGCCATTCTCGAGGATCTGGTGGAGCGGGGGACCCTCACTGTCGTGACCTCCCATCTGGGTGCCCTCAAGCGATTGGATACTCCTGGTAGTGGTGTGGTGAACGCTTCTCTCCAATTCGACCCGGACCGCATCGAACCTACGTATCAGCTCCTAAAGGGGCGGCCCGGTCGTAGCTACGGCTTGGCCATCGCCAGGCGTCTCGGTTTTCCTTTGGACCTTCTGGACAGGGCTGAGGGTCATCTTCCCAAAGACGAAGCCCGCATGGAGGAGCTCCTGGCCACTCTGGAGCGGGAGGAGATGGAAGCGGCCAGGTTGGTGGACTCCCTCGCCCTGGAGCGGGCCCAGACGGAACATCTCAAGGAAGGGCTCCAGGAAAGGGAAGAGGAGTTGAAGTCCCGGGAACGGACGGCTCGTGCACGGGCTCAGGAGGAGGCCCGTCAATTGCTCCTCGATGCCCGGCGGGAGGTGGAGGATGCCATCAAGGAGGTGAGGGCCGAAAGGGAACGTGCCCAGGCGGATCAAGAAGCGATGGAGGCGGCTGAACGGAAAGCCCGCAGGATGGTCGAAGAGGCAGCCCGCCGGCATTCCCCGGAAAGGGAAAGGAACCCGGGGCCTTCCGGGAACCGGGACGTCCAGCCTGGGGACCGTGTGAGTCTCACCGGGACGGGATCGAAGGGCACCGTCGTGGAAATCCGGGAGGGCAGGGCGGTGGTGGAGGCGGCGGGGGTACGGCTGCAGCTTCCTGCGACGGACCTCGTCTACCTGGGCCCTCCGGCTGGGGACCAGGGGAAGCCCACTTCCACATCGGCTCCCCTGGCATCCTCATGGCAGGGCCCCGAGGCCGAACCCCAACCGGAAGTGGATGTGAGGGGTTTCCGTGTCTCCGAGGTCGGAATCAAAGTGGACCGGGCCCTGGATCAGGCGATCCTGGCGGGCCTGGGGGAGCTCCGAATCATCCATGGGAAGGGGACCGGAGCTCTCCGGGAGAGCATTTCCGAGCTGTTGGCCAACGACAGCCGTGTCAGTGATTTCAGGATGGGCGGACCCGCCGAGGGAGGAGCAGGGGTGACCATCGTGAGGCTGCGATGATTCGCGACGATGTCGTGGAGGAGGTCCGGGCCCGGGCCGATATCGTCGAAGTGATCGGCGAACATGTGGCCTTGAAGCGGTCAGGAAAGGACTTCAAGGGCCGCTGTCCGTTCCATGATGAGCGAACTCCGAGCTTCTACGTGGTGCCCTCGAAGGGGTTCTATAACTGCTTCGGATGCGGGGAATCGGGTGATGTCTTCACCTTCCTCATGAAGCGCTTGGGCCTCGGCTTCACGGACGCGGTGAGACTCGTCGCCGAACGGGCTGGGGTGGAGATCCGGGAGGAGTCGCGACAGGGAGGGGAGGACCCCTACCGTCATCTTTTCGAGGCCAACTCCTTCGCCCAGGAGTTTTTCGAGAAGAGCCTTTGGGAGGAGAAGACGGGGAAGGAGGCCAGAGCCTATCTGAAGGGCCGAGGGATCGGACGGGAAACCGCCGAGCGCTTCGGCCTCGGATTCGCCCCGGACGCCTGGCGCGCCCTCCGTGAGGGAAGCGCCGTCCATGGAATCGACGATTCGGTCCTGTTGGAGGCTGGGCTCCTCATCCAAAGAGAAGAAGGGAAGGAGCCCTACGACCGATTCCGGAACCGGGTCATTTTTCCCATAGAATCCACCTCAGGACGGGTCCTCGGCTTTGGCGGTCGGGTGTTGGGTAAGGGGGAGAAAGGAATGCCCAAATACCTGAACTCTCCGGAGAGCCCCGTCTATCACAAAGGCGAGGTCCTCTACGGATTGTCATGGGCGAAGAATGCCATCCGCCGCGAGGAAGGGGCCCTGGTGGTGGAAGGATACATGGACGCCGTATCCCTTGCCGCCGGAGGGATCGAAAACGTAGTCGCACCCCTTGGGACATCCATGACGGAGGACCAAGCTCGGTTGTTGGCTCGACATTGCACCCGGGTATTCCTTCTCTTCGACAGTGACCCGGCCGGGTTGAAGGCGACCTTCAGGGCAGGGGATGTCCTTCTTGCCCATGGCCTCCATCCCGCGGTCGTGACGCTTCCCCCCGGGGAGGACCCGGATACCCTCATCCGGAAAGAAGGGCCAGCGGGGGTCCGTGAATATCTCGGCCAAGCCGTAGATGTTCTTGACCGGAAGCTTCAGATCCTGGAAGAGCGGGACTATTTCTCCTCCATCGAACGGACCAGGGGAGCCGTCGATCGGCTTCTTCCGACTCTCCGGGCGGCCAAAGACCCAGCCTTACGGGACATCTATGTGGCGAAGGTAGCCGAGCGTACTGGGGTTCGGAGGGAAACGCTCAATGCCGAGTTGGAGAAGGGGGAGATGGGGGTCACAACACGACCCCGGGCTCGGGCCAGGGCCCCAACGCCACCGGCGGGCTCCCATAGACGCGCAGACCTCGGAGCCGAGAGGAAACTCCTTCTGCTCC
>JBDRDQ010000061.1:0-2284 GCA_043820695.1 Gemmatimonadota bacterium
GGTCTAACGCAGCTGTCGAGGGTGGAATGCTCCAACTGGCGGCCCGGTGTGGGATCCGAGTTCCCGATGTCCGCGTGGAAGCCGTCGGGCTCGAGCAGGTCTTGCTGGTCAAACGCTTCGACCGGGTGCCGTTCGAGGACGGTGAACTCCGACATCGGATGGTGAGCGCTCTTACCGTCTTGAACCTCGATGACAGCGTGACCGACCGGTCGGGATGGTCATACCTGGCATTCGCCGATGAAATTCAACGCTGGTCGGAAGAGCCCGTCCTGGACAAGCGGGAGCTTTTTCGAAGGATCGTTTTTAATGCATTGATTTCCAACACCGACGACCATCCAAGAAATCACGCAATGCTTGCCTCTGGGGGAGGGTGGAGACTCAGTCCGGCCTACGACCTCACACCGTCTGCGGTTCGGAGCATCGAGCATCGAGACCTGGCCATGATGGCGGGTACCCTGGGACGGTTGGCTAGCCGAGAGAACCTGCTTTCGGGTGCCCTCCGGTTCGGCATGGAAATCGCCGAGGCGAACGCGACCATAGACGAGATCAAAGCCATCATTGAGGAGTATTGGCGCCCTGAGATTGTGGCATTGGGAGGCGAGGAGGAAGATTGCGATTCTGTCCGTGGCGCCTTCATCTATCCCGGCTTTGAAATCCGGCGGAATCCAACCGAATAGACCCTGTGACATGGTTATGGGATCCACCCCCACTCAATCTTCTGCCGGATCAGCTCCGCTACCCGGCTGCTGCCACCAGGCGCGATTAAGGCCTCCCGGGGACTCAACCCGTTCAACGCGGGAACGGGTTCGTCCACCCAGCCCTGATAATGCCGGTCCATGAAGTCCGGGAAGAGCCCTCTTTCCACCTCCGGCGGGATAGCCTCCGGCGTCCGGCGCTCCCGCGTGCCGCCCTCCTCCTTCCGCTCCGCCATCGCCTGCCAGGGACCCTGTACGGTGTCCGCCCTGTGGATGATCGCTCCCGAAAGATGTTCCTCCAAGAGGGCCCTTCCCCGGGCCAAACGGGCCTCGGACATGCACTCCAACACCAGGCGGTCCTCGCTGATCTCGACGCTGCCCAGGCTCCGGCTGGAGCCGAGCATCGAAGTTATGACCAGGCTCTCCCCCGAGCCGGCGGGCAATCCGGTACAGAACCCCTCCCCGGGACGCACCTCCTCGATGCGATACAGGCTCATGAACGTCGAGGACGCCCGCTCCAGTAACCCCCAGGACCCGCGGCACCCCCGGGACCCGTCTCGGCCACCGGTCGCCGCTCCACCAACCGGAGGTTGGCGGGCTCGGCCTTGCCGCAGCATTTCGTGTACTTCTGCCCGCTTCCGCAGGCACAGGGATCGTTTCGTCCGGGTTTGAAGCCACTCCTCCCCGGCCGTGTGGAGGAGAGCAGCCCCTTCGGGTCGCCGAATCGGTCCGCGAGCTTCCCCGCATGGGCCAAAAGAAGGGCCCCGCCGGCTCCCACCTCCTCCACGCCCTGCTCCAGTTCCCCCGGCTCCCAGGGATCGTCCAGATCGTCTTCATCCTCCAGCCAGAGGGCCTCCGACTCCAGCGCTTCCAGGAGGAACGGGTACGTCCCCTCCGCCCGGATCTCGCCAAGGGCGCCAAAGGCAAATAGCCGCGCGCTCGCCTCGCCCTCCCGGGCAAGCCGCTCGAGAAGCGGTACGTTCGGGGCCCCGAGCCTGGCCAAGGCCTCCGCAGCGGCCTCGCGAAGGAAGAAGTCTTCGGGCGTCTCGAGGATCTCGACCAGAGGGCCCACGGCATCGGCGTGGCCGAGTTCCCCCAGGAGGACGACAATCGCAAAGAGGTCCCGGTTCTCGTCCTCCTTTCAACGGCTCAATGCCGAGAGCAGATCCGGCACCGCGGCCTGCCCCAGTGCCAGGACGGATTCCATCTCCCTGACCGGCAGGATCAGGGAGGGGGAAGGGAAGCCTTCCAGCACGGCCTCCACGTCAGTGTGGGCCTTTCCCGATCTCCGCTTTCCAACCATGTCGCTCTCCGTCCCAGTCTAGCCATCTCATTTCCACGCCCCCCAAAGCACCACCCGAAGTCCGCTGTGTCAAGGCGGGATCCTCCGATGACATCTTCCTCGCTGCGGAGACCCACTGCGGGGGCTGGATACTCGTGCCCACGGCCCTGTCGAAGGGCAGGGGGATCGTGGGGCGGTGTTCCGGCGCCTGCGGGGTTGTGCGCGCGCTGGAATGGGCCCGCGTAGGAGGCGGGTTCACAGTTCCGCCGGCCGAGTATCCTGTTGACCTCGAGCGGCTCGTCGGGCG
>JBDRDQ010000062.1:0-6835 GCA_043820695.1 Gemmatimonadota bacterium
GGGCGAGCTCCGGCGGCTGATTCGACTCTCTCGTGCTCCCATTCCGGTCAGGAGTGAGGACTTGGAAGCCCAAATCCAGAAAGAGATCGACGAATCCGGTGACCCGACCGAGGCTCCAGAGATTAGAGCTGGGTTTGCGGACATGCCCGTCCCTGATTTCATGCCTGCCTTTGCCGGCCTCCACGCCGACGTCCTGGGGTATCTGTGGGTAGAAGAATACCGACGACCCGGTGACGACACTCCCGTGTTCGACATCCTCGACCCCGAAGGAGCCTGAGTGGGCCGCGCCACCCTCCCCCCTGTGTCGGAGATCCTCGAGATCGGGGAGGACTACATCCTCGCTCTTCATCGGGACGAACTGGAGGTCGAATACGTAAGACTTTTCAGCCTTCACCGTCCCGCGAATGTTTCAAACCAATAGCTTCGGTCTCTGGCATGAAATGCATCTGGGCGCAGGCTTCCGAAACCGGGGGTCTAGAAAACCCTTGAGCTTCCTGCCTCGGAGGATTAGCTAAGTCCTGTACCCCGAACAGAGGAGGCACCATGGGTGGCATTAACGTCGGGCGTTGGTTGGCCGGAGGTATCGCCGCGGCCGTAGTGACGTTCTTTATGGAGGGGATAGCCAGCATCTTTTACATGGACCAGATGATGGCCTCCCTCGAAGCCTTGGGATTGTCCATGGAGATGACGGGGGCCGCCTGGTTCCTGGCGATCATGGTCAGTCTCATCTCCGGACTGGTTCTGATCTTCTTCTACGCGGCGGCTCGGCCCCGATTCGGTCCCGGTCCCAAGACGGCTATCCTGGTGGCTGTGGCCCTCTGGTTCGGGGGGTACCTCCTCTCCCTCATCGGTTATCACATGGCGGGGATCTATCCTGCGTCCCTGCTGGTGATGTGGGGAGCGGTGGCATTGGTCGAGCTCATCATCGCAGCTTTGGTAGGTGGCTGGGTCTACAGGGAGGAGTGAGGCGATCAGAGGAGGATCGAAGCAGGCCTGGAAGGTGCCTGTGCCAGAAAAAGGGCCGCACCCCATGAGGTGCGGCCCTCCTTCCTTCGCGGTGCGGTCACACCTTCTACATCCCGCCCTGACTTGAAGGGGGCACCATCCCATTCTCTCTCATGTACGTCACGATGTTTCCGTAATGCTCCCAGGTGTGGCTCAGGTTGAAGGCCAGGACCCACAAACGGGTCCCGGTCTGGCCGAAGAACTGGACCTCCCCCATTGCCTGTTCGTCCCCCATGGCGTAGGCGGCGTCGCACTGGGCGAACCCCATCTTGATGGCCTCCACCACACCGGCCTTCGTGGTACGTTCCTCGAAGTTTTCCGGGGGCTGGGCATTCTCGCCGCTGGCCGCGCCGCAGAACATGTACTGGGCACCGGCAACGTGGCCGATGATCTGGCCGAAGTTCCTGACCTCGGGAGTGGGCGCATAGCCGTACTTGTCCTCAGGCATCTGTTCGGCGGCGGCGATGATGTAACCCTTCACCATCTCGAAGAGGGGCGCCAACGACTTCACGGCCGCATCATGGCCTTCCATATGCTCCTGGCTTTCCTCCTCGCCGTGCATGTGCTCCTGCGCGAGGAGCTGCCCGGCAGGAAGAAGGGCCAGAAGTAGGACGGCAAAAGACGTACGCTTCATTGATACTCTCCTCACTAAGGTTGTTGGGGAAGACGAGAGGTATACGCCGTAGGATCTGCAAAAGTTTCCTGCGGCAAAAATCACGGGTCCCGGCCAGACTCGGCATTCTTCTTGCCTGTTTCACAGGTACTTTGGTAAGCTAACTGTCGCCCAATCAACACGTTAGCTCTGGATCGGTGGCCGTTTGAGACGAGGTTTGGGACACATTAGCCCAAACCTGTTACCCTCTGGCCCGCCGTGAATGGGGAAGTTTCCTCGAGGACGATGGGGAAGGTATGGAACCGAAAACCGCCAAGCTCAAGATCAAGCCCAAGCCATTTCTCTTCCCGGAATTCTGCAAGGGATGCGGACGGTGCATCGAATCCTGCCAATTCGGCTGCATCACGGAAGGCACCGAGATCAATCCCGAAACCGGGTTGTTCCCGGTGAACCTCGATCTGGAGAAGTGTTCGGCGTGCGGCCTCTGTGTGAGTGCCTGTCCTGAGCCCTTCGGGCTTCACCTGCGGGTCGTGAACGTGGACGAGATCGGCAACGACCTGTTGGAAGGTGTTCACTCCTTCTCTGAAATGGTCGAGCTTTTCGACAAGGCCGACTATGAATTGGAGGATCCTTCCGAACTCTTTGGGCCCCGGGAAACCGAGTCTCCCCACCCCGAGACGATTCCCGACCAGTGGCTACACTTCTCCTATGACGAGCCGCTGGTATTGAAAGGAAACTATGCTTCGGCGGTAGGCGCCATCCTGGCCGGGTGCCGGCACGTGTACGGTTACCCCATCACGCCCTCCACCGAGGGGGCCGAGCTCATGGCTAAGCTCCAGCCCCTCATGGACGGTGTCTTCTTTCAGGCCGTCAGTGAGGTGGCCACGGTCAACATGATGTATGGGACGGGTGGTGCGGGGCTCCCCTGCATGACCTTCACTTCTTCCCCTGGGTTCAGCCTCATGCTGGAGGGTTTCTCCTATATGGTGGGGGCTGAAGTGCCTGGGGTGTTCGTGAACGTGATGCGGGGAGGGCCGGGTCTGGGGAACATCGCTCCGGAGCAGGCCGACATCGCAATGGCCTGTCGGGGATTGGGTCACGGGAACAGCCACGCCATCGTCCTAACGCCTTCCACTCCGCAGGAGATGCTCGACCTGACCATGCTGGCCTTCGAGCTCACCTTCAAATACCGGAACCCGGTGTTGGTCCTCGGGGACGGGTACCTGGGACAGATGACGGGTCGGGTGAACTTGCCCGACAAGATGAAGAAACCCGGGATTCCGGAGTGGGCCGTCTACGGGGACCTGAGTCACCGGGGCAACCTGATCTGTTCAATCGAGCTCTCTGAGCCGGTCCAGGAGCAGCACAATATCCACCTGAATGAGAAATATGCGGAGATGGCCGCCAACGAACAGCGAGCGGATCTCTTTCATACGGACGACGCGGAGATCCTCGTCGTGGCAGCCAACACGCCAGCCCGCATGGCGAAGGGTGCGGTAAGGGAGCTCAGGGACAAAGGAGTCAAAGCAGGGCTCTTCCGTCCCATTACCCTATGGCCCTTCCCCATCGACTTGGTGAAGCCCGTGCTGGAACACGTGCGGCGCATCGTTGTGGTCGAGGCCAGCCCGGGACAGCTGGAGGACGAGCTCCGGCTGGCTCTGAGCAAGGCTGGAGTCCGACCTCCGCCCATTGATCACGTCCGCCATTTCGGTGGCATTCTTCCCCAGCAGGATGAGGTCGTGGAGATGGTTCTAAGGGGAGAGGGGGTGGCCCGATGAGCGTTTCAACCTTCTATGACCGGTTCGACCGCCATGCCAAAGGTGAGGGGCTCAAGGGCCATGCCACCCATTACTGTGCCGGGTGTGGCCATGGTCTCGCCCACAAGTACATGGCAGAGGCCATCGACGAACTGGGGATCCAGGACCGAACCATCGCCATCTCCCCTGTGGGATGCAGCGTGTTCCTCTACTACTACATGGATGTGGGGAACTCCCAGGCGGCCCACGGCCGAGCTCCGGTGGTGGGGTTGGGTCACAAGCTGGCCAACCCGGAGTCAATCGTCATCTCCTATCAGGGGGACGGTGACCTCGCCTCAATCGGGCTTGCGGAGACTATCCATACGGCACAGGTGGGCCTCCCGATCTCCATCATATTCATCAACAACGCCATCTATGGAATGACCGGTGGGCAGATGGCACCCACGTCCCTGTTGGGCCAGCAAACGACGACGACCCCGAGAGGTCGGGAGAGGACGGCCGGCCTTCCCTTACGTATGGCGGAGATGATCGGCCAGCTGGATGGACCGGTCTACGTGGAGCGGGTGGCTCTCTTCAACGCGAAACAGAGGGTAAAGGCCAAGAAGGCCATCAAGAAGGCCATCCGGCTCCAGGTGGAGAACAAGGGGTACTCCTTCGTGGAGGTCCTCGCCGAGTGTCCCACCCACCTGAAGATGACGCCCTTGGAAGCCGAGAAATGGGTGGAAGAAAAGATGGTTCCCGTCTTCCCCTTGGGCGTTCAGAAGGACATCACCGAAGAGATCACTCCTGACTTGGAGTTCAAGCCCTTCACGCCGTCCTTTGACGAGCAGGTGATCAAAGGACTGATCGTCGAAGGGGAAGAGGAGAAGGTCGCGCGACATGCATCGTCCTTCCCCGAGCATATTGCCAAAGACGATATTTCCCTCAAGCTGGCCGGAGCCGGGGGGGACGGCGCGCAAACCGCTGCCTTATTGATAACCCGCATGGCCATCAACGAGGGGCTGGATTCAACGCATATTCCATCGTATGGGCCCGAGTCCCGGGGCGGGACCTCATACGCTGACGTACGTATCGCCAGAGAGGAAGTGCTATCTCCTGCGTCACCGAAGCCGAACATCCTAATAGCGTTCAACGCTCCGAGCCTGGCGAAATTCGCACCGACCGTGGCCCCAGGTGGGACCGTACTTTATGACAGCTCGGTGATATTGGAGCCGCCGTCTATCAATGGCACCGTAAAGATGTATGGAGTGCCGTTCACCGAGATCGCCACGACCATTGGGCGAAGGGTCATCAAGAACGTAGTGGCCCTGGGTGCCCTGCAGGCCATAACGAAGATCTTCCCCGAGGAGACATTCCTCGCGGCGATCCGCCAGGCGTTGGCAGCCAAGTGCGCCATGATCCCGATGAACGAGGAAGCCTTCCGCTGGGGTCAGAAGGCGATCCTAGAGGGGATCGAAGAGGAGTAGACGGGGGGCGATTCCGCCACCCAGAAGGCTCTGGAAGGGGGATGGGGGCCGCGCCCGGGCGTGCGGCCCCCAATTTTTTTCTCGCGTTAAGCCCAGGGGGAAAGCTATCGTGTCCTGGCTGGATTACCCCCCGTCAACCCCGGAATACCCCGTGACCGAATCCACTGGTACACCCCCTGGGCCGGCCTCGGCGGCGACCCCCTGGAAACCCGGCCAGACCCGGCGAATCGCGGCCTGGGCTTCCTATGACTGGGCGAGCTCCGCCTTCACCACCGTCGTGGTGACGTTCCTGTACGCGGAATACTTCCGGAGCGCCATTGTTCCCGATGTGCCCGGAGGGATTCCAGGGTCATCCATCTGGGGTTGGGCGGTTTCTGCAAGCGCTGTCTTCGTGGCCCTGCTCTCCCCCGTCTTCGGAGCCATGGCAGACAGGGGGGGCCGGCGTCGATTCTACCTCATCGTGTCAACCGTGATATGCGTTGTCTTCACGGTCGCCCTGGGTCTCGTGGCGCCTTCGACTCCCAATGCGGTCCTCCTGGCGGTGCTCTTCTTCGTTGTCGCGAATTCCGCCTTCGACATCGGAGGGGTTTTCTACAACTCATTTCTACCGGCCGTGGCACCCCCGGAGAAGTTGGGGACCATCTCGGGAATTGGGTGGGGAATTGGATACATGGCCGGTCTGGTTTCCATGTGCATCGCCCTCTTCGGGTTCATAGGGTTCCCGGAGACGGTCGACCGATGGTTTTCCATTTCCACAGATTCTGGGCTCAACTACCGGGCTCCGCTCTTTCTGGTGGCAGCCTGGTTTGCGGTGTTTTCCATTCCCATGTTCCTCTTCGTGAAGGATGAGGGGCCGACCCGGAAGGGCGTCGGGGTGGGGGAGGCCTTCGCAGAGCTCCGCTCCACATTCCGGGAGGTCCGGCGTTTTAGGGAAACAGCCAAGTTCCTTCTCGCCCGCCTGGTGTTCAATGATGGCCTCGTCACCATCTTCAGCATGTCGTCGATCTATTTGGGTGCGGTGTTCGGGATGGGGTTGGGGGAGATCATGATGGTTGGGATTGCCATCAACCTACTGGCTGGCCTCAGCGCATTCGGGTTCGGGTTCGTAGACGACAAGATCGGCGCGAAACGAACCGTCCTCATCAGTGTCGTGGCACTTGGGGTGGCGGTGACCATCGCAGCGATTGCCCCTTCCAAGAGCTGGTTCTGGGTTTCCGCCGTCCTGGTTGGCCTGTTTTCCGGCCCGAATCAGGCCGCCAGTCGGTCCCTTATGAGCCGCTTCGTGCCCGACCATCAGCAGGCGGAATTCTTCGGGTTCTTCTCTTTTTCGGGGAAGGCTACCGCGTTCCTCGGGCCCTTTCTCTTCGCTTGGTTGACGAACCTTTTCCAGAGTGAATCCTACCATAGCGAGCGTATTGGGATCAGCGTTCTGATCCTCATGTTCGCCGTAGGGGGCCTGATCCTCTGGACGGTGGATGAGACCGAGGGCATACGGGCGGCTAGGGAGGCGTCGGCGAAGGCAGCCTGACCGGAGTCCCGGCGCCGACATGAGATCGGGATTCGGATGGCCGTGGGAGCCAGGACCGGGAACGTGGTTGGGATGGTTCTCCGGCACGGCCTGACTTTGGTGGGGATAGGGGCCGTCCTCGGCGTTATCGGTGGGGGTGTCGCCTCCCTGTCCCTCCAAAGCCTCCTTTTCGGGGTCTCTCTGGTTGACCCGCTGGAATCTCTGCGGGCTGAGTGATCCTGCCCGACCGTTCCATCTGAAGTTGACGGAACCAGTGCGCCCTAATAATGTGCATATGCACGAAATTGGGATTGAGGTTTCCGACTCCTGACGAGGGGGCAAAGTCCATGAAGATCGGGATCATCATCTGCGACCGGTACCGCTCATGTGCCGGAGGGAAGTGCTTCAGAGCAGCGCGACAGCGGGAGGGGGGTTTTGCCCGGTATCCTGCCGACGAGCCCCTGGAAATCGTGGGGTTCACGAGTTG
>JBDRDQ010000063.1:0-6581 GCA_043820695.1 Gemmatimonadota bacterium
TTCCTCCTCCCGTTCTTCCCTGCGGCGGCCCAGCATCCCACCGTGGTCACGGTCATGATGGTCCTGGGAATCATCGGCATCGTCTACACGGCCTGGGTGGCGGCGGTGCAACCCGACGCCAAGAAGCTGGTGGCGTACACATCGGTGGCTCACATGGGCTTCGTGGTCCTGGGGATCTTCGCCCTGACGGTGAATGGGCTTCAGGGAGGCCTCATCGTCATGATCTCCCACGGGATCTCCACGGGAGCTCTCTTCCTTCTGTTGGGCATGATGTACGAGCGGCGCCACACCCGGCTCATCGCCGATTTCGGCGGAATCGGCCGAGTGGCTCCCTGGTTCGCCACGGCGTTCATGATCACGGCCCTTACCTCCATCGGCCTTCCCGGCACCAGCGGGTTCGTCGGGGAGTTCCTTGCTCTTCTCGGAACCTTCCAGGCCCGGCCTGTCATGGCCATCATCGCCGGTAGCGGGGTGATTTTCGCCGCCTACTACATGCTTCCCATGGTTCAGAAGGTGTTCTTCAACGCCTTGGAGAAACCCGAGAACAAGGAGATTCCGGACCTCTCCAGGCGGGAGTTGGTGATTCTGGCCCCCATGTTGGCCCTGATGATCTGGATCGGGGTTCAACCCGGCCCCCTCCTGCGACGGATGGAGCCCAGCGTCCATGCCCTCATTGAACGAGTGACCGGGAATGACCCCCATGCCCAGGCAGGGCATGAGGAGGAAGCCCTGGTGACCTTTTCGAGCACAGACCCCCTGGAAGACGAGGGAGTGGCGGAAGAAACCCCTCCCAACCACCCTGGGGACGAGGAATAGGCTCCTATGGAACTCGATTTCTCTTCACAGGCCCACTTCCTTCTGGCCCTTCTTCCGGAGATCATCCTGGCCGTTTTCGGGATGATTGTCCTGGTTGCCGGAGTCTGGAAAAAGGAGGAGGAAGGCCGGGCCGGTGCCAACGATCTGGGTGCCCTGGCACTGATAGGGATCCTCCTGGCCGCCGGAGCCAACGGATGGCTTTATGGGGTGACTCAGACCGGGGGCGATGGAATGGTCGTCATCGACCGTTTCCGTCTGTTCGCGAACTGGATCTTTCTGCTGGCTGGGGCCCTTTCCATCCTGATCTCCCTGGCCTACGTCACTCGCCAACGGCTTCAAGCCTGTGAAACGTATGCCCTGATGCTTTTCGCCGTGGTGGGGATGATGATCATGGGTGGCACCCATAACCTCATCCTCATCTTCCTGGGGCTGGAGGTCATGTCCATCTCCGTGTATGCCCTGGCGGCCATGAACAGGAGAGATCGGAAGTCGGCTGAGGCGGGGCTGAAGTACTTCCTGCTCGGGGCCTTCTCCACCGGGTTCTTCCTCTACGGAATCGCCCTCACGTATGGGGCCACGGGAACCACGAATATCGCTCTCATGGCCCGGGCCATTGGGGAGGGTGCAACCGCCGTCCCGCTTCTGGCCTTCGGGGTAGCCTTCCTTGCCATCGGATTCGGCTTCAAGGTGGCTGCGGTCCCCTTCCATATGTGGACGCCGGATGTCTATGAAGGTGCGCCGGCTCCTGTTACCGCGTTCATGGCCACAGGGGTGAAAGCGGCGGCTTTCCTCGCTTTCCTGCGGGTCTTCCTGGTGGCGTTCCCCACCGTCTATGAGGAGTGGTTCCTCATTCTTTGGTGGCTCGCCGCTATAACCATGGTGGCGGCGAACCTCATCGCCCTGGTCCAGTCCAACGTGAAACGAATGCTGGCCTACTCCAGCATCGCTCATGGCGGGTACTTGATCGTCGGGATCGTAGCGGCAAATGAGATGGCCTCGGCCGCCATGCTCTTTTACCTCCTTGTTTACACCCTGATGAATATCGGGGCGTTCGGCATCGTCATCAGCGTGGCGCATCAGGGCGAAGACCGGCTGCAGGTGGAGGACTACGCCGGGTTCGGGTTGCAGCAGCCCCTCCTGGGCCTTTTCCTGACGGTTTTCCTCCTTTCCCTGGCGGGTTTCCCCGGGACAGGGGGTTTTATCGGGAAGATTTTCCTTCTCCAAGGGGCCGTTGGCTCCGATCTCTGGACCCTGGCCGTGGTGCTGGTCCTGTCCACGGTGCTCTCGTACTGGTACTACCTCAGGGTGGTCTGGTACATGTGGATGCGGGACGCTTCCGGGCCTGACGCACATGCCTCGGTCATTTCACCCCTACCCATGCGGGTAGCCCTCTTCGGGGCGGCGGGCCTGATCCTTTTCCTGGGGATTTTCCCGAGCGCCTTCGGATTCCTCGATTTCGTCCAATCGAGCGTGGACTCGCTCTTTGGCGGGACCGGATTCTGATCTCACTCCCCCACTCCACCCGGTCTTGTTTCAGGGTGGCGGGGGGGATGCCGGAAGAGAATAGGGCGCACCCGGGACGGAAGAGTTCACCCTCCGCCGGGACTTAGCCTCTTTTCATAGACCCGGTAAGTTTTGTGCACCCGGGCTCCGACCTTCTCCAGCGCCCGCCGCATCTTCCAATTGTCTTCAAGGATCCATGAACACTCGGCCCCGGTGTGGCCCAAGGCCCG
Source organism: Gemmatimonadota bacterium (assembly GCA_043820695.1). Taxonomy (GTDB): domain Bacteria; phylum Gemmatimonadota; class Gemmatimonadetes; order Longimicrobiales; family Gaopeijiaceae; genus JABDNZ01. The sequence goes on from JBDRDQ010000063.1 coordinate 2,550, forward strand.
TGCCGCCTCGAAAGCCCTCAGGTAGAAGACGGCATCGATCCCGGTTCCACGGGCTTCCGGTTTCAGGCCGAGGGCGAACACCCTGGCCCTGTCGATCCGCCGAGCATGCCAGAGGAGCTTGGCCATCCCCAAGGGAAACAGTCGTCCGTTCACGTGGCGAAGGGCCTGGTTGAGGTCGGGGAGGGTGAGGGAAAAGCCCACCGGCTCTTCATGGACGGTGGCGATGAGGGCGTACCGGGGCTCGATGATCGGCTTCAGCTCCCTGGCCAGGTGGGCGATCTCGGCTTCGGTCAGGGGGACGAACCCCCAGTTCTTTTCCCAGGCGCTGTTGTAGATCTCCTGGACGATGGCCACTTCCTCAGGAAGGCGCCTCAGGTCGACCTGGCGAATGCATAGGCCCGGGATGCCCGCCTCGATCCGGGCTACGGCTCTGCAGATCCTCTCCGGAGGCTGGGTGGAGGAGATCAGGTAGGCCAGGAGGTCCTTTCCCTTCCTGTAGCCTGCCGCCTCCACGAGCTCCCGATAATACGGACGCCCATGGGCCATGAGTACGAAGGGAGGCTTCTCGAAGCCGTCCAGGAGGATCCCCGGCGAATGGGACTCGTCGTTGGTGGTGAAATTCATGGGCCCGACGATGGAGCGCATCCCTCGCTCCAGGAGCCATCCCTCGGCAGTCTCGAGAAGAGCGACCGCGACCCCCCCATCGTCGATGGTCTCGAAGAACCCGGTCTTCTCCTGGTGGAAATCGTTGTGCCGGGGATTCAGGATGGCTGCGATTCGGCCCACAATCCGGGACCCCTTCCAGGCCAGGAAGTACTCGACCTTCGCGTGTCGGTGGAAGGGGTGACGGTCCCGGTCCAAGATCTTCCTTTGTTCCCGTATCAGCGGCGGCACCCACGCTGGATCCTGGGCGTAGATTCGCCAAGGGAAACGGATGAACCTCTCAAGGTCCTTTCCACTCCCGACCGGCTCCACTCTCACACCGTTTCCGTCGCTCACATCTGAAAAGTCGGTCACGGGAGCCATCCTTCCTTTCGGTACCACTCCGCCGTCTGTCGAAGTCCCAGCCCCAACGGGGTGGCGGCGGTGAATCCAAGGTCCTTGGTTGCCCGGTCGGTTTCGCAGAGCCACCCCGGGGCCAGGAGTTCACGGACCTTGTCGCCGTCGAAGATCTGGGGCCGCCCGAAGGCCCGACCTAGGGCGCCGTTCACTTCTCCGGCGATCCTCAGAAGGCTTTGGGGGACGGGGATTCTCCGCCCCTTCTTTCCGACAGCCCGCGCGATGAGATCCAGGACCTCTGCCCAGCTGAACGCTTTCGGATCGGCCGCGTGGTAGATGCCGTGGACGTCCTCGGCGTAGGCCGCTGCAAGGATGGCCTGAGCCAAGTCCGATACGAAGATCATCTGAAGGGGCCGGGGAGGGCCGGATGGAACAGGCAATATGCCCCGGGCTGCAAGGCTGAAGAAGGTCAGAAGGTCCTTGTCCCGGGGACCGTAGACGGCCGGGGGCCTCAGAATGAGGACATCCATATCCCCCGCGGCTTCCTCACAGGCCCTTTCCCCCGCCAGCTTGCTGCGGCCGTACGCCGTGAGGGGCCGGGGCGGATCGGAGGCGGTCACGGGCCTCCCTTCGACCGCGGGGCCCACCGCGGCGAGGGAACTGACGTAGACGAAGCGTCGGCAGCTTCCAGCATTCACAGCGGCCTCCAGAAGGGACCTGGTGCCCGTTTCGTTGGCGGCTCGGAATTCCTCCTCGGTTTTGGCCCGGGTAAGTGCGGCCAGGTGAAGGACGACGTCAACGCCGGAGGTGGCTTCCCGGAGGGAGGCTGCGTCGCCCAGTTGTCCGGTGAACCGCTCCACATCGAGACCCTCGAGATGACTGAGGTCGCTGGTGGGCCGGACCAGGACCCGCAGCTCGGGGGCGGTCCGGGGCTGCAGGCCGCCTAAGGGGAGGGCTGTCGCGGCCTCCACCAGGTGGGACCCTACGAACCCAGTCGCTCCGGTGAAAAGAAGTCGCATGGTGGCCCAGGGAGAAACGGAAGGGCGGGGTGCTTAGCCCGCCCATTCGTGAGAGAAGGATTCACCGGTAACTATCCAGCGTTCACCGGGCCGACCATGTTTTCAGGGTCGAGCAAATGGTCCAGCTCGTCCCGGGAGAGCAGATCCTTCTCCAGCACCAGCTCGTAAACCCCCCGGTCGTGTTCCAGCGCTTCCAGGGCCAGGTGGGAACAGACCTCGTAGCCCAGGCGGGGCACCAGTGCGGTGACCAGCCCGATGCTCCGCTCCACCTGCCGCCGACACACCGCCTCGTTGGCCGTGATCCCCTCCACGCAGCGCTGCTGGAGCGTGGTCATCCCGTTCTTCAGCATCTCGATGGATTCGAAGAGGGACTGGGCGATCACCGGTTCCATCACATTCAGTTCCAGCTGACCGGCTTCGGCGGCGAGGGTCACCGTAAGGTCGTTGCCGATGACCTTGAAGGCGATCTGATTGACCACCTCGGGGATCACCGGGTTGACCTTCCCGGGCATGATCGAGGATCCGGGCTGCATCGCCGGAAGGTTGATCTCGTTGATCCCGGTGCGGGGCCCGGAGGAGAGAAGCCTCAGATCGTTGCAGACCTTGGAAAGCTTCACCGCCAGGCGCTTCAGTGTCGAGGAATACATAACGAAGGAACCGGTGTCCTGGGTCGCCTCCACCAGGTCGGCGGCCCGGCGCACGTCAAAACCGCTGATTCCCCGCAAGTGTTCGATCACCTTGGGCCCGTACGCCGGATCGGCATTGATTCCGGTGCCGATGGCCGTGCCCCCCATGTTCACCTCTAGGAAGAGCGCCGCGTTCTGCTCCAGCCGCTCGACCTCCTCTTCCAGGGTTGTGGCCCAGGCGGCGAACGTCTGGCCCAGGGTCATCGGCACCGCGTCCTGCAGCTGGGTACGGCCCATTTTCAGGATGTGGGCGAAACTGGCTGCCTTTTCCCGGAAGGCCACGGTGAGCCGGACGAGGACCTTGATCAACCGTTGGTTGCTTTCCATCAGGGCCAGCTTCAGCGCGGTGGGATAGACGTCGTTGGTAGACTGGGAGAGGTTGACGTGATTGTTGGGATGGCAGAACTCGTACTGCCCCTTCTCGTAGCCGAGGATCTCCAGGGCCCGGTTGGCGATCACCTCGTTGGCGTTCATGTTGGTGGAGGTGCCGGCCCCGCCCTGGATCATATCCACCACGAAGTGGTTCTGAAGGTTACCGCCGATCACCTCCTGGCAAGCCTGTTCGATGGCCTCGGCCAACGGCCGGGAGAGCAGACCGAGGTCGGCGTTGGCCCTTGCCGCCGCCAGCTTGACTCGGGTCAGGGCCTCGATGAGCACCGGGTAGAGGGCCAGCGGCACCCCGCTGATGTTGAAGTTCTCCAGCGCGCGGAGGGTCTGCACCCCGTAGTAGAACTCGTCTGGGACATCCCGGTCTCCCAGCAGGTCATGCTCACTTCGGGTTCGCCCGGAGATATACTGCGCCCCGACATTGAGCACCCGGGTGCTGGCCTGGCGCATCCGGCGGGAGACCACCCGGGCCACCCGGGAGAGAATCTTCATCGCCATCGCCGGGTGCTCCTCGAACATCGAGAAAAAGGCGTTCCGGCTGAAAAGAAAGACGCGGGTGGGGAGGAGTGCCCGGGCCGAAGTGGAGTGGGGATAATCGTCCATCAGGGCGCCTTCGCCGAGGAAGTCGAGGGCGCGGAAGAAGGAGAGGCGGGTCTCCTCGCCCTGGGGCGTGGTCTTGAACAACTCCACCTCCCCCTCCTCGATGATGAAGAGATGCTTCCTCGGGCTGTTCTCGGAAAAGAGCAACGTGCCCGGCTCGTACGACCGGACTTCCGCCTTCTCCTGCAGCAGTAAGCACTCGTCCGGGTTGAGGTCCCGGAACAGTACGATTTTCCCAATGAACGATTCGGTCAATTTGCTCGTCACCTGACTTACCTCGAAGAATGTGAAATTGTGAAACAAGGGAAATGTCTACATTCCCGGTCCCCGCGGCAAATTCA
>JBDRDQ010000064.1:0-2547 GCA_043820695.1 Gemmatimonadota bacterium
AGATCCTGAGGCAGAAGTTCCGTACGGCGTGGAAAGCCGAGCCCGGCAATGCAGCGATCTCGTACTTCTCCAGAAGATGGAGCGCCAGCTCCTTGTCATTGTGGATCCCCCGGGCGTACAAGGCGTCTCGCCATTGATCGAAACAGGGGAAGATGTAGAAGGCTCCGGAGGGCTCGACGCATTGGACGCCGAGTTTGACCATGAGGTCATAGAGGTATCGGGTCCGGATGGAATGCATCCGAGCGCAGAGCTTCACGTACTCTTCGACCTCGGGGTCACCGGCGTAGGCCACCAGGGCCGCGTATTGCACAGGAGCCGCCACGCAGGACCAAACGTTGGAAGCGATGTTGGTCAGGGCCGTCGCCAAGGCCCTTCCGCCTTTGGTAGGGGGGACCACCGCGACCCCGAATCGCCAGCCACCCAAGGAAAGATCCTTGCTGAGTCCTCCCATGACCACGGTCCCCTCCGGGTAGTACTTCCCGAAGGAGACAAAGGGAATGTCGGTGAACGCGGTCCGGGCATAGATCTCATCGCTGATGACCATGAGCTCCTGCTCCCGGCAGAAATCGGCCAGAAGCTGGTTCTGTTCCGGGGACCTCATGGTCCCGGTGGGGTTCCCAGGGTTGTTCAGGATCAGGACCTCAGGGTTCCCCATGTCGTGGTGGGACGCCTGAAGCGCCACCTGAAGGTCCTCCGTCCCCACCAGATAATGATCTTCCGGGTGGGTGGGGACCCAGGTAATGGGCTTTCCGAGAAGGTGGGCCTGGGGGGCGTAGGTGACCCACGAGGGCCGAGGAATGATGATCTCTTCGCCCAGGCACTGAAGCGTGGCGAAGATCAGGGACTTGCTCCCGGGCCCCGTGACTACCTGGTCCGGGGCCACCTCCATGTCGAAGACCCTGCCGTAGTGTTCCGCGATGGCCTCCCTTAATTCCGGGAATCCGGCCGCCGGCAGGTAACTCCGTTTTTGCACGTTCAGGCAGAGGGCTTCGGCGATCTTCGGGTGAACCGGGAACCGCGATTCACCGAAGGCCAGGTGATACACGTTTTGTCCCGCCGCCCATAGCTCTTTCACCCGGTCATTGATGGAGAGGGTGGCCGAGACCTGAAGGCCCCGGACCCCTGCCCGGGAGAATCGGATGGGCCTGAATCGCTCGACCACGGCTGAGGCTCCTGGAGAAGGGTGGCAGCATCGCAAGGTGCGATCCGGAAGGGGAAGAATGCACAAAAAGCCCAGATACGGATAGGGTTTGGGGCGGTTCCAACTTACCTGCCGAGGGCCACGGTCTCGGCAGCCACCTTTCTCGTCGCGTCCGGACGTTGCGCCAGGGGGATTTCCCCTTATCTTCCCCGACCTCAAAATCGGCCACCGCTTGGCGAGCCTATTTCGTCCATCCATCGAGAAGGGGTGTACCATGCAAACACGATTCCTCTGGTCCGATGTGGACAGCCCCATCGGCCCGGTCGCCTTCCAACCCGAAGAAATGGTTGGGTTGAGGGTCCGAAACAGTGATGAATGGGAAGAGGATGAGGATCTTGACGAGGAGGAGGGCTGGGACGAGGAAGGTAAAGATGACGAGGAAGATGAGGACTGGGAAGACGAGGACGACGAGGACGACGAGGATTGGGAGGACGATGACGACGATGAGGACGCCTGACCGACCCGAAAAGCGGATTGGTGCGTGCCGTTGGGGTCAGGCTCATCCAACGAAGGGACTCTAACTATGTTCCAGGGCAACCAGCACGTCCCCAAGAAGATGTTTTTCACGAAGGGCGTCGGGGTTCACCGTGAGAAGCTCACCAGCTTCGAGATGGCTCTCCGGGATGCCGGCATCGCGAGGTTCAATCTCGTGAGAGTCTCATCGATTTTCCCCCCCCATTGTCAGATTGTCGGCCGGGAAGAAGGGTCCGAGCTGCTGGCTTCCGGCCAGGTGGTCTTCTGCGTACTGAGTGAGGCAGCCACAAACGAACCCAGCCGACGGGTGGCGGCCTCCGTCGGTCTCGCCGTCCCCGCTGACGCCGAAAAGTACGGTTACATCTCCGAGCACCACGCCTTCGGCCAAAACGAGAAGGCCGCCGGGGACTATGCCGAAGACCTCGCCGCCTCCATGCTTGCCACTGTTCTCGGGGTGCCTTTCGATCCGGACGAGGCATGGGACGCCCGCCGGGAAGAGTGGGTCATGTCGGGCCACGTGGTGACATCCCAGAACCATACCTCGGTTGCTGAAGCTCCGGAGGATGGAGTATGGGTCACTGCATTGAGCGCTGCGGTTTTTTGCAGTTAGAGGTGCCTCCACAGCGGGTCCCCCGCTGACCCCTCCGCCAGGTTGATGGGCCGGCAGACGGGCATGATCCCTGCAAAATGGTGACGTAGACACCACTAGCAGGAGCGGCCCGTGACCCACGACACGATCCACCTGGACCAGCATTCGGGGTTCGCCATTGGGACCGGCGAGCACTTCCGCTGGCTCTATGCTATCGCCAAGTGGCTCTTGGTCTTGAACCTGCTCGATGGAATCCTCCTTCTCCAGGTTGGTCCTTTCTCGA
>JBDRDQ010000065.1:0-11146 GCA_043820695.1 Gemmatimonadota bacterium
GAACTCGTCCCCTTCAGCCACTGCATGATCTGGCTGACTTTCTGGGTCGGCCGATAGGACAGGAAGACGTGAACATGGTCGCAGGCGACCAAGTTACACGGATCCTTGCTTCGCCTAAAGGCGAGGGGTTTCCACCATCCCCGATGGGGACACTAAAAACGGCGCCCTTCTTGGCGCCAATGGAGCGGACAGGGTGGGATTCGAACCCACGAGACCCTTCCGGGTCAACGCCTTAGCAGGGCGTGGTCAAATCCAGTCGGGGCGAGGGCTTCAAGCACACTGTTGGGAGGAATGTTGTAGGGAGAAGATCCCGATGGCCACCTCCCCCCCTATAGCCGGCCAAAAACCTGGCAGTCGAGCAGAATCATGAACAGGCTGCACCCTAGGAGGGCGGGTCCGGTCTACCCGTCAGGTTTGTGCGAAGCGAAGGAGTTCCCCGCGGGACAGTGACTTCCCTTCCCGCTTGAACACACACGCGATTCAAGCTGAGGACGCAGAGAATGCAGCGGGGATCAGAGGAGTAACGACGTCCTCTTGACGTCGGGAGCGATCATCCTGGTCCAGGGGTCCCCTTGGTTTTCGGAAATACCTACGGGAGCCCCGGGAAGGTATCTCCGAGTTACAGAAGCAATCCCCGAGGTGGCTGAGGCCCCCCGTGAATTCAGAGTGGCTCCCCTGGTGTTCCTTCTCGAAGTGGCTGATTCCGATTCAAGTTTGGGAGGGCCGCACGTTGATTGAATTGCCGCGCCTGCCTTACAAGCGAGGCCAGACGCGCCCTGTAACCGCCAGGGATCCGCCTAGGACGCGGGTTGCCCGGCCTCGCTCCGTATCCGGAACCCCTCCGCACGGACCTGATCCGGAGCCCAGGTGACACACCCGGTAACACAGTGCCCTGACCTGCCCGGCCTGCGGCACCGCCCTCACGTTCATCCCCTTTCTCACTGACCCCAGGCCCATCACGCAGATCCTTGTTCACATCGGTGAGCCTACCTCGCCACCGCTCCTCCATCCCGCCGGTCCCGAGCCCGCTCCCGAGCACGAGCTCGACCAGAGCCAGGGCTGGTAAGCCCCGAATTCCAGACCGGCCTCGCCAGAGGCGCGCCGGCCAGCGGCCCCGTAGGGCCCTTGAAATCCCCATCCCTTTCCGGGAAAAATCAAAACTTGGCCCATCCTCGAGGTGCCTGTATTCGCAGAAGGAGACCCCTCAGCTGTGAGAACCGGCCTTATGTGATTGAAAAGGTGGCTGGTGCGGGCTATCCTCCCGCATGACCGGACCTCCTTTCCACCAAAGGAGATGGATGAAGAAGGAGGCACCCAAAGCCCGCGAGATGGCGGTGGCCGAGCCCCCGGTTGGAGTGGCGCGTCTCCCTGAAATCGGCTTCTGGACGCTGGCATTCCTCCTCGTCGCCGGGCTTCGCCTTCCCTACCTCACGTCGCCCAACTTCATCCTCGACGGGGACGAATCGCTGCTCGGGGTCATGGCCAAGCACCTCTCGGAGGGGCGGGGATTCCCCATCTTCCCGTATGGCCAGGCATACGGTTTCTCCCTGATCGAGACCCTTCCGGCGGCCATCGGATTTCGGCTGTTCGGTCCGGAACCAGTGGTGCTCACGGTCTCGATGCTGGCCCTCTTCTTCCTAGGACTCGCGTTCTACGAGAGAGCCTTCTTCGGTCTCACCGGGGATCGTGAGTGGAGTCGCGGCCTCACGTTGATCCTCGCGGTTCTTCCGGTTTGGATCGTGTGGTCCGTGAAAGCGCGGGGCGGATACCTGTCGGCGTTCGTGCTCCTGGGAGCCGTGCTCTGGATCTTCGCGAGAGACAGGATCGATACCAGACGCGCCGCATTGGGTGGAGGGATTTTGGGCCTTCTGGCTCACGCGCAGGCATTCTGGCTTCCAGGTGCCCTACCTCTCCTGTTGTTGCCGCTCACCCGGGGTAAGCATCCCCGGTACCTCGTGCCGGTGTCGGCCTCGGCTATCACCGTCGCTGTCGGCCTATATCTTCTGGGAGGTGAAGGGGAGGCGTACTGGACGCCGACGGTCTTTGGCGCGTTGCAGCCAGCCCACCTCGCGTCGCTCCCGATCCATTTGCACCGACTCTTCTCCGGCTACTTTTATCTTGAGGACATCGCCACCCCACCCCTGCTGGTCTCCAGCGTGGCCTGGTTGCTGACGGCCGGGTTCTTTGTCTTGTTACTGGCCTCGGGCCGGGCTTTCATCAGACACCGGGATAAAGGCTCGTTGCTCATGGCAATTTCGCTTCTCGCTGCGGTTTCCTTCCTACCCGTGTTGAGAACGGTACCTCCCCGCTATCTGTTGTCGGTGTCGGTTCTCGTCGTCACCGCCCAAGCTCTGTGGCTGGCCCGACGATCCTCGCCCTCACGGACGCTGCCCCGGCTCTGCGGGAATTCTCTTCTGCTCCTGCTTTGCCTCAGCGCCTTCCAGATGACGGAGTTTCGGCCGATCTTCCCCGACACGAGCTCAGACCTCAAGAACGAACTCCACGGACTTATCGACTTTTTCGAAGCGAACGAGGTCGAGGGGGTCTACTCGGTGAATGGCCTGCTCCAGTGGCAGATCATGTTCTACGGCGACGAAAAGATTCCTGCCCGCTATGCCTCGCCCACGGATCGCTACCCCCCCTTTCCGGCCAAGGTCGACTCAATTCTTGCTGATGGAGGAAAAACGGCGTTGGTGGGGCCGATGAGTGCGGCCGATTTGTACGCGCAGACCCCCCTCGCGGAAGTCATGGTTCGTGTCGGGCAAGACTACTTCGTGGTCCCTGGCCCGTCACGGACACTGCTCGAGTGGATCGGATTCAAGTTTAAGGACTGAATTCTCGCCCGAAGCTCTGATTCCTCCGGTCCCGATTCGAATCCCGAAAAAAAACAGCGATACCCTTACTCTGCCCCCTCCCAGGACCGGTTCGAACTCGTCGATCAGCTCGGACTGGCAGGTGGTTTCTGTTTCAACCGTCAAATAACCGAAGCTTCTTGTACTCAGGGTACCTTGAGTTGACTAGTCCCCGATACTTCTCAAGTCGGCCTTCTCTTTCCTTCGCAGGAATCGTGTTTTCCAGCACCACTACTGACTGGTTCTCATCATCCCTGATCAAGAGCTCGATGTCCTGCCACTCAAGAAAGACTCACGTGAACCTTAGGTTCCAGGATTCTATTTCGCTTTTCACTTTCACCTTTGCGTGGTGGATGGCGTCTTTGAGAGGACCCGGCGGGTGACGTGGGTGGGCGGCCGGATCCCCGCCCTTAGGCCGCCGGTGAAGAAGTGAACTGGCTTTCCAAAGCCTCATTCGACCGGGTAGCAGCCCGGAATCCATCAGAAGTAAAACCCATCGAAGCCAAGGCCCGAGTGCGGCGGCCCGACGCCCTGCCGGAGCCTGGCGGGGAGCAGTTGCCCTGAAGGCCTATGCGCGCAGGAGGTTGCTGGCGTCGGTAAAGCTCGGCCTAGCCGCGATTCCCTTTGGGGTGGCTCGCACCCTGGCCCACGGATTAGTTATTCAGTCCGGCCTGATTCCCAAGCAGGTGAATCCCTCCGATTCGAACACGGTTTCCATGCTCATGAAGGGGAATTGATCCCGAAAGAACTGACGGTTCATCTCGGGAAAGGCCGTGACGACATAGTACACGGCGGAAGGCTCGGTGCCTTCAGCCACTGCCAGGGAAGGCGCCAGCAGGTTGCCCTCTTTGAGCTCTTCCTCGAAGTGCATTGTGCTCCAAAAGAAGCTTAGGCCTTCGTCCCGGCCCTGAGACCTCTGAAAATGGCCGGTGAAGGTACCGCGCTCCCCTTGTTCTGAGGGACTCAGGCTCAGAATCGCCGTGCTGTTCAGGTTCTGGCCCAGCAGATAGTAGCTTAAGGAAACTGGATCGAGCTCGTCCACCAGTAGAATGGGCCCAGGTTGGTCTTCGGTGATCTTCGCCATCTCCAGAGCAACTCGGGACGGGCGAAACCCATGGAGCTGGTAGTAGTTGGCCAGAATGGTCTGCTCCTTGATCCCGAATCTCAGATTCTCCTCGAGCCTCGCCTGCACGGAAGTGTGGGCAAAGCCCAGCGTGCCGAAAGCGTAAGCGGCCACGATGAAGGCGAGAAGGTCCCTTGTCCTGGCCCGGCTTATGGAGCATTGCACGCACCAGGAAACACCGGTGCCGAGAGCCAAAGAGAAGATGGGGGCGAGGAAAATGAACGTGCGCTGGAATGCCTCGTCGTCCCTGAGAAAAGAAAAGAGGAAGGGCAACAATAACAGGCCGATTAGGAAGGTTGCTCTCTCCGAACCGGGGGGCCGCCTTCCACCCTTTCGTAGGGCGAAGAAGAACCCCCCCAGGGCGATTGGAATTACCAGGTATCTGAAAGAAGCCAGATTCGCCGCCACCTGGGGGAGTCGGTGGGAGAGTATGAACATCCGATCGCCGGGAGAGGCCTCGACGAACCGATTGTTGAAGACATCCGTCAGGACAGGAGAATACGCCAGCAGGGCAAGAAGGACCCCCGAGCTCAGGGCGGAGACTACCAGCAGCCCCCTCCGTCGCCCGATGGGTTTCCGCCTCTCCGACTCGTCGGTCGGCCGGAGGGTTCTCCAGGCGACCAGGAGTCCCAACGCGAGGGCGAAGTAGGCGTTGGAGGGAATGACGTAGAGGATACCGAAGGCCGTGATGGAAACCAGGACAAGATCCTTCCAGGACCGTCGCTCCTCGGCCGACCAGGTGTGATACGCCAGGGCCGCCGCGAAAAACATGCTGAGGCCGTAACCTCTCAGCTGCATGGAGAAGTTGAGGAAAGGCAGGCAAGTGACCAGAAAGACGAGGGACAGGCTTCCAGCCGAAGATGAGAAGAACCTTTTCCCAATCAGAAACACGTAGAGGCAGGTTCCTAGGGCCACGAGCCACTGGAGCCACCGGAAGAAAGGAACCTGATCCATGGCCTGGTAAAGGTCTCTGATTCCCAGAAGCTCCGACACGGCGTTGTTCAGCAGGTTGAAGAGAACATGGTTGTTGGGGTCGAGGTATGTCGTGACGGTGGTCGTGAAGTCCACGAGGGCGTAGTCCTTCAACGAGATCAGCTCATCTCCCCAGAGATCGAAGGACGAGTAGTAGAGCCCCCAAAGGAGGAGGCAGAAGCCGGCTGCGGCTGAAAGTCCACGGGAAAGGGAACGGTTCATCTGGGGCCCTTGGACGCCCTATCCTTCGACTTCCTCACTCAACCGGGTCCTGGTTGGGCTGAAGCTTAGCAATGTCAGCGGCGTCCAGGCGGTCGGTAACATCGGCCAGGCGGTCCACAATGGCATCGACCCGGACACGCAGGGTTTCCAGTTCGTCCAGCACTTCCGACGGGAACTCCCAACCGCGGCCTCGCCCGAGATTGCGCCCGTAGTTCCGTACCCGCCGGCTCCCCACCGTTGCCGCGGCGAGCGCCCCGGCGATGAGGAGCAGCAATAGAAGTTCGAAGAGACCCAAGCCGCCCATAGGAGTATCCTCCGCTTTGACGATGGTTGCTGTCGGCTCTCTCTGGTTGGTGGGGGTGGGGGGGGTTTCCTGGCCCGCTGCCCATACGGTGCCGAGAAACGTGGCGGCTTTCGGTCTGATTGGAAAGATCTCAGGATGGTCCGATCCCAAAGCTGAGTCCCTAGGAAAGTTGTGTAAATAGGATAAGGTCGAACCCCCCTTCCGCTTTCCAGCCTTCCACCAGTTCCTTTGGCATCCAGAGGGCTGCTCACAGCCTGTTTCGGGGGTCCTATGGGATTTCGGAAATACCAACGGGAGGCACAGAGAGGGATGGCGACGCCTTGGATCGGTCCGTTCCGCATCGGCCAGCTCCTCAAAGAGTGTACCACAGAATCACGGGTGGTGCCTCCCGAAGCAAATGGAGTTTATCTGGTGTCCCAGGAGCCGTGGACCCTCGGCCCGGACCGGGAGTGCACCCCGCTCTACATCGGCAGCAACACAGAGCGCTCCACCCGGTTTCGGACCCGGATCGGCGACCTGTTGGCTGACATTTTCGGGTTCTCTGGAGAGGAGACAGGCCATCACTCGGGTGGCCAGCACCTATTCCAGTACTGCTGCGAAAATAAGATCCGGCCCCTGGACCTCTACATTGGGTGGGTGAGCACCGATTGCGCCCGTTGCGATGAGAACCGTCTCTTCGACAACCTACAACCGGCACTCAATCGCAGTCGGCCCAACCGCTGTCCCCTTCACGCAGCACGACCAGGACGTGGCGTTGGTACCTCCGGACTTTGACTTCATTGCGGGTCAACGCCTTAGCAGGGCGTGGTCAAATCCCGTAAGGCCGTAAGGTTCAAGGGGGATGTTGGGACGAGTGTTGGAACGGAGGAAAGCACAGATTTTGGAGTCTCCTGTTGAAGAAGCCGCACGGGCACCCAAATGGCTCCTGGACTGACCCAAATCCGTCTGTAGGGCACAGTCCACGAACTCGATTCTCCCTTCAGGAGGGAGCGTAGTGGCCCCTCCGCCCAGCTGGAGGGCAACCGATCGGGACTCTGTTGCCTCGCCAATTCGATGTATTCGAACTGCGCTTGGGCGCGGCGCGCACGCGGGGAGAAGCCTCCGCTCACGCCGGCCGGGGGCCTGGCGAGACCGCAACCTCCTCTTTGCCGAGTTTCCGAGTATACCCCGAGGGTTAATCAGACGGCCAACAGACGGGACCCTTGGGGGGAGCTTTTGAGGGGGCGGCCATCTGCACGGCGAAGGATAGGGACCATTGGTTGATCCATGAGATCCGGACTATCATACCCTCAGGCTCGACGGCAGCTTGCGGCCTTCTGCGCTGGTTCGGGTGAGTGCGGGCGCCTCCTTTACCCCAGGCCCAGAGAGGCCTCGGGACTTGCACCCATGGTGTTTCAAGATCGGGGCGACAACCTTCGTAATGCTGAATCCGGGCAATGGAGTTCAAGCCGGAAGAGTAGAAAAGGAGCATGAGCGAAGACCGAAGAACGGTTCGGGTTTTCATCAGCAGCACGTTCCGGGATATGCATGCGGAACGGGACCACCTGGTCACCGTCGTCTTTCCCGAGCTACGTGAACGGGTGGAGGCGCTGGGGCTGGGGTTCTTTGACGTGGACCTGCGCTGGGGCGTGCCGGAGAAGACACCAGACGGTGAGAAAGCCAACTCCTGGGAGTATTGCAGGCAATGGATCGACCGGGTGGAGCCGTTCTTTGTCTGCATTTTCGGTCAGCGATACGGTTGGGTACCGGAAGCGAACCACTTCCGTGATGCCGACGAATATCGGCGACAGGAGCGTGATCCGCGCTCCATTACCGAGTTGGAGGTGCGGCACGCGGTGCTTGATGGCCACCGGAAGCGCCGGAGCTACTTCTACCTCCGTGAGACGCCTGTGCCGGAGCCAAGGGAAGACGCGTCGGAGGAGGACCTCCGCATCCACAGTGACTTCGTCGACCCAGAGCCCGAAGCCGAGAATCTCGCGACCCTGAAAGACGAGGTCAGGAAGTGCGGTCGGCCCGTGCGCGACTACAGGTGTCGCTGGACCGGAAGAGAGTTTGCCAATCTGGACGCCTTCGGGCGGATGGTGCTCGAGGATCTCTGGTCCGGCGTGTTGCGCGACGAACGCTACGTGAGCAAGGACCTTTGGCGTCGGGCGTTGGGGTGCGATCCCGATCGTGATCCGCGCTACACGGATGAAATGGCGCCGGTCCCGGATGACATCTCCGCGAAGATCGTGATGCTTGCCAAGCCTCCGCCCCAGGATCCCTTGGACGCGGAGCGCGAGCAGATGCAGACCTTCGCCGCTTCGCGTTTGCGCTGGTTCCAGGGTCGGACCCGCGAGTTACAGCAACTCGTCGACTTCGCTGCCTCCACCGACGATTTCGCTCCCCGCCTCGCCGTCGTGGCGGCCATCCCCGGCCAGGGGAAATCGGCCCTTCTCGCAAAACTCTGGTGGGATCTGGTGCCGTTCAAGGAAGGTGGGTCCCACTCCGAACTCCGCCCTCCCCCGTCCACCCTCGTTTTGTCCCATTTCGTCGGTACCACGGAACGTTCCACCTCCGCCCACGCGCTCGTGGAACGGCTGTTGGGCGAACTCGACCGCAGCGCTATCGCTTGGCCGGCAGAGGAGCAGGCCGGGCATGAGCCCAAACGGGACTTCAAAAGCCTATGTCTCCGGCTCGCACAGCGGCTCGGCGGTTATGCGGGCAAACGACGGATTGTGATTCTGCTCGATGCGCTCAACCAGCTTTCCGACGGACACGACCTCAACTGGTTGCCGCTCCGGTTTGGACCAAGCGTCCGCGTTGTCGTGAGTTGCATTGAGAGTCCATCTGAGCATGCCAGATTCAGTCTTCCGGATTCCGAACTCAAGGAGGACCTTACTCCCGAACAACGAGTCCTGCACGCCCTGGTGTCCCGCCAACCCCCGCCATTGCTCGTGCCGCTCGGACCACTAAGGGCAAACGACGTAGGTATGATCGTTGTCGCGTACCTCAACGAGTACTGCCACGAACTCGACCGCGAGCATCTGAACACTCTGTGCACTTTTGAGCAGGTACGGAATCCACTCTATCTGCGGGTGATGCTGAACGAACTCCGTACGCTGGGCGGCAATGATCTGAATCGCATCGTGCCCGCGCTCATCGCCTCGATGCCGCTGGACCACCCGGACACCGTCAGCTTGTTCCACTGGGTACTGCAGCGGTTGGAGGTATTCGGCCCAGAGGCAGTGCGGTGGTGGTGTCTTTTTCTGGCTCACGGCCGTGTAGGCATGGCCAGCCACGAACTGGCCGACCTGCTCGCCCAAAAACTCGGTGCGGATGCCGCAGCCACGGCTTTCCGCATCGAGCGCGGTCTGCGCCGCTACCTTCAACGCCGCGGCCCGCAGCTCGACTTCTTCCACGGCCAGCTTCGCCAGGCCGCGATCGAGCGGTACAGTCCGCAGGCTGTGGAAGCCGACGTACATCGCGACATGGCGGAACATTTCACTGCCAACGCCAAAGGAAGCGACCCGAAGAAGGAATGGGAAACCAACAGCGTTCGAGGGTTTGCCGAGTGCGTATTCCATCGCACCAGAGCAGGGGAATACGATCTTGCTGCGGGGCTTCTCAGCAACTTCCCCTTCCTCTTGCACAAACTGCGCGTTGGTCCCCTTGAAGGCGTATTTGAAGACTACGACATCGTCTCTTTCGAGGCGCCGCCGGAAGAGGTGAAGCGGCTTGGGAGTTGGATCGATTTCTTCCACGAGTATGCGCACATTTTTCGTCGCGGCAACGAGGACTGGCCGGCCCACAAGATTCTGCTGCAACTGGCTGTTGAACATGCCGATGCCAGCCCGATAACGATCGGCGCTGAACAGTGGCTCACCGAGGGTCGCTGCGACTGGCTTTGGCTGCGCCGCGTCCCCCGTCCGCCACATGCTCGGAAGAGTCCCTGCCTGGCCGTTCTCGAAGGACACACGTCGTCGTGGGGAATAGGCGCGTTGGAACTGGCGGATGGCCGCCTCCTCTCTTGGGCAGGTGATACGCTGCTTCTATGGGACGGACACAGCGGTGCCTGCGTCATGGCCCTCCAAGGCCACAGCAGGGATGGGGATGGAATCAAAAGCGCACTAGAGTTGTCGGATGGGCGCCTGCTTTCTTGGGCGGGAGACAGCACGCTGCGTCTGTGGGACGGCCACAGAGGCGTTTGCGTCGCGACTCTCGAGGGGCACTCGGGATGGGTCTGTGGGGCGCTGGAGTTGTCCCACGGACAGCTGCTCTCCTGGGCGTCGGACCACACTCTGCGTCTGTGGGACGGCCACAGCGGCGCTTGCGTCGCGATTCTTGAGGGGCACACGGAATGGATCTGGGGCGCGTTGGAGTTGTCCGACGGCCGCCTGCTCTCCTGGGCGTCAGATCACACGCTGCGTTTGTGGAACAACGACAGTGGCGCCTGCATTGCCGTCCTCAAAGGGCACGGAGAAGAAGTCAAAGGGGCCCTGGAGTTGTCGGATGGCCACCTGCTCTCTTGGGCGGAGGACTGCCCGCTGCGCTTGTGGGATGGCCATGACGGCAGATGCCTTCTGGTTCTCGAAGGGCACACGAAAAAGGTCGGCGGCGCTCTGGAGTTGTCGGACGGACGAGTGCTCTCTTGGGCGGATGACCGCACGCTGCGCTTGTGGGATAGCCATAACGGCAGATGCCTCACAGTTCTCGAAGGGCACACGAACAGATTCGGCGGCGCCCTGGCATTGTCGGACGGACGAGTGCTCTCTTGGGCGGATTCCTTCTGGGACGATGTCGGCTCCAAGGATAACACACTGTGCTCCTGGGATGGTAACAGCGGCGAATGCCTTGCGGTCCTCGAGGGCCACACGGATGGGATCAAAGGTGCACTGGTACTAGGCGATGGCCGACTTCTCTCGTGGGCGTCGGACCACACCTTGCGTCTATGGGACCATCACAGCGGCGGCTGCGCTCCGAGCCTCGAAGGTCACCCGGATAGGGTCAGCGGTGCTCTGGAGTTGTCGGATGGGCAGCTGCTTTCGTGGGCCTTTAACGACAACGCGCTGCGCTTGTGGGATAGCCGCAGTGGCGAATGCTTGAAGATCCTCGAAGGACACAGGGATGGGGTCATCGGTGCGCTACAGTTGGCAGGTGGAGGCCTGCTCTCGTGGGCGAAGGACCACACGCTGCGGTTGTGGAATGGCCATGACGGCAGATGCCTCACGGTCCTCAAAGGGCAAACGAACAGGGTCGCTGGCACCCTGGAGTTGTCGGGTGAACGCCTGCTCTCGTGGGCGGATGACCGCACGCTGCGCTTGTGGAATGGTCATGATGGCGCCTGCTTGAAGATTCTCGAGGGCCACGGGGATGAGGTCAGCGGCGCGTTGGAGTTGACCGGTGGCCGATTGATATCCTGGGCCGGGAGACACGGATTTGACCACACGCTGCGCTTGTGGGACAGCCTGAGCGGCGAATGTCTTGCGGTCCTCGAAAGCCACACGTTTGGGGTATTCAACGCTTTGGAGATAGCCGGCGGCCGAGTGCTCTCATGGACCGGGCGCCTCATACCCTTCGTTTCGCCGGACCAAACACTCCGCTCCTGGGACCCTCGCAGCGGCGAATGTCTGTCCGTTTTCGAAGGGCACACGGATGGGGTCAGTGGAGCAGTCGAGTTGGCCGATGGCAGGC